>JBGUQT010000089.1:0-10762 GCA_045131275.1 Treponema sp. | reverse complement strand
AGCTTCTTGGCCTTTTGGATAAAAGACGCAAGCGAAGGACGGGAGGCTCCGCCTCTTTTTTTCGTCGCTGGGACCCGCCTATAGGGCCCCGCGTATTTTTTTTAGTCGAGCGCGTGGCCGGCAGAGCCGAGGACGTTCACGCACTTGTGCATGTACATCTTTTTGAGCTCTTCGCGGGCCGGAGTGAGGTACTGGCGGGGGTCAAAGTCGCCCGGGTGCTCGGCGAGGTGGCGGCGGATGGCGGCTGTCATGGCCAAGCGTCCGTCAGAGTCGATGTTGATATTGCAAACGGCGCTCTTGGCGGCCTTGCGAAGCTGGTCTTCGGGGATTCCGACTGAATCCGGAATCTTTCCGCCGTACTGCTCGATGATCTTTACGTATTCAACGGGAACTGAAGAAGATCCGTGCAAAACGATCGGGAAGCCGGGGAGCTTTTGCTCGATGGCGGCCAATACGTCAAAGGCCAACGGCGGAGGAATCAAAACTCCGTCGGGGCTTCTTGTGCACTGGGCCGGAGTGAACTTGCAGCGGCCGTGGCTTGTTCCGATAGAAATGGCCAATGAGTCGCAGCCAGTCTTTGAAGTGAAGTCGATTACTTCCTCGGGCTTTGTGTACTTTGACTCTTCGGCGCTAACTTCGTCCTCAACGCCGCCAAGAACGCCAAGCTCGGCTTCTACGGTAACGTCGTATTTATGGGCGTAGTCGACGACTTTCTTTGTCATCTCTACGTTCTCGTCGTAGGGAAGAGCGGAACCGTCGATCATGACTGAAGAGAATCCGTTGTCGATGCAGTCTTTGGCAACTTCAAAGTTCGGACCGTGGTCAAGGTGGAGAACGATCGGGATGTCGCATCCCAACTCGTGGGCGTACTCAACCGCTCCGCGGGCCATGTTGCGAAGAATGTTGGCGTTGGCGTAGGCGCGGGCTCCCTTTGAAACCTGCAAGATGACGGGAGACTTGGCCTCAACGCAAGCCATGATGATAGCCTGCATCTGCTCCATGTTGTTGAAGTTGAACGCGGGAATGGCGTATCCGCCTTTAATCGCCTTGGCGAACATGTCGCGTGTGTTCACAAGGCCCAAATCTTTGTAATTAACCATAAAAAAGCTCCTTAAGGATTTTATGCCAAATATTATAGCCAAAACGGCGGAAATGTTCAAGACAAGGGAGGCAAACGCGGGGCAAAAACGCCCTTCTTTCCCTAAACTCCAAGGCCAAAATTCCGACAATATATAAGAATATATATCTTTAAAACGCGGGGTGGATTTTTATGAAAAACCAAGTTTTAACCTTCATTATTGCGGTTTGCTCAATCGCTTTGGCCTTTTTTGTCAACGGCTGCAAAACGGCCGAAAAAAAGCCCGTCACGGCCCAAGAATTGATTTTGGCCGGTGAAATCGACAAAGCCAAGGCTCTTTTTAGCAACCAGGCCGACATCAACACCGTTGACGAAGACGGCAACACGGCCTTGCACACGGCGGCCAGAATAAACGACGCCGACTTGGTCACTTTTCTTGTGATAAAGGGCGCGGATTTGGAGCTAAAGAACAATTCCGGCGACACTGCCCTTCACGTGGCCGTAAAGTCCGACTGCTACGAGTCGGCCAGAGCCTTGACCAACATGGGCTCGGACATCTTCTCGCTTGACGCGGACGGAATCAGCGCCCTTGAAACTTCGCTTTCCCGCGGCGACGTTTACTACGACATAATGATAAACGAAAAAACGGCCCAGCTTAAGGACGAAAACAACGGAAACGGCATCGTCCACTACTTTGTGAACACCCAGAACAAAAAGGCCGTTGACTATTGCGTGAACAAAAAAATCAACATCGACAAAAAGAATTCCGCAGGCCTCACCCCGCTGGCCCTTGCGTTAAAGAATCCCAAGAATGTCGTCACGGCGCAAATCGCCGCCGAATTGATTTTGGCCGGAGCCTCGACGGTAAACTGCGACGCAAGGTATTTTGAGGAAGCGGTGGAGCAGCGCAACATGTCGCTTAGAATGAGCGACGGACAGACGCCCCTTCACATGGCCGCGATTTACGGACACACGGGAATCGCGCAGTATCTTCTTGACAACGGAGCGGACACAAAAGCCCAGGACATTTCGGGCGCCACTCCCCTTCACGAAGCGGTCCGCTACGGAAGGACAGAAATCGTGTCGCAGCTTTTGGCTAACGGCGCCAACGTCAACGGAAAGGACAGCCTTGGAAAGACTCCCCTCCTGCTCTTGATTCCGCAGGACAAGCAAAACGAAGTTTACTCAATCCTTTTGGCCAACGGAGCCAACGTAAACCAAAAGGACATGTACGGCGACACCGTTCTGCACATAGCCTCCATGTCAAAAATCAGCCCGGAAGTTTTGGGAATGTTCACAAGCGCCGGAGCCGACATCAACATCCGCAACAAAAAAGGCTTGACCCCCTTGGCCACCGCGATCGAGCACGGAGAGGCCGCGCAAGTAGCCTTCTTTGTTTCAAACGGAGCGGACATCCACGCCGAAGACGCAAAGAAAACCACTCCCCTTATCAACGTTTTGAACCGTTCCGACGACTTGTACAAGTCTTTGGTGATAAAGGAGAACGCCTCGACCACCGACTCGGAAGGCAACACTCCGCTTTTGGTGGCGCTAAAACAAAACGCTCCCTATGAAAGAATCGAATACATCGCCAGCCTTGACTCAAACGTAAACGCCCGCAACCGCGACGGCGAGAGCGCGCTTTTTATCGCGGTGGAAAAGAACAACCGCAAGGCCGGCGAGCTTATGCTTTCGCGCAACGCCGACATTTTTGCCGCCAACACGCAAAACATCTCTCCTCTTAGAAAGTCTTTGGAAAGCCACAACGGAAGCGAGCAATGGCTTTTGAATTCCGCGACAATCACGGCTCGCGACGGCAGCGGAAACTCCGTCTTGCACTACGCCGCCGAATGGCAGCTGCCAAACGAGACGCTGAGCCTCTTGATTCAAAAGGGAGCGGACGTAAACGCCGTCAACGGAAACGGAGAGACGCCCCTCTTTAGCGCCGCCAAGGGCGACAACACCGGCGCGATCGACTTGTTTGTAAAGCGCGGCGCCTCGTTGAACGCCCGCGACCATTTGGGAAGCAGCCCCTTGCACGCGGCCGTCCGCTGGGACGCCTTTACCGCCGCCGAAAGATTGATAAACCTTGGATTTAACATCGACAGCCAAAACGTAGGCGGAAAGACGCCGCTTGCAGAAGCCGCCGTTGAAGGAAACACAACGATGGCCCGCCTTTTGCTCAGCCACGGCGCCAACCCCAACGCCTACGACCAAAACGGCCGCACGGCTTTGAGCGACGCCATCAGGGGCGGCCAATACGAAATGACAAAGCTTTTGCTTTCGGCCAAAGCCAACCCGCAAATCCAAGACATGAGCGGAAGGACGCCCTTCCACGAGGCGGCGACAATCGGCGACAAGGACATCATCGTTCTATTAAGAAAGGCCGGAGCCAACCCGCTTTCGCGCGACAAGAGCGGAGCCACTCCCCTTTCCATCGCCTTTGCCAAAGACACAGACACTATGTACGCCGTCTTGGGCGATGACAAGATGATTGCCGACTCGGACGGAAACACGCCGATTCACATCGCCTTGCGCGCCAAGGCAAGCGTGGCGATCTTGCAAACCTTGATCCAGCGCGGCTATCCCTTTGACACAAGAAACTCATTGGGCTACACGCCGCTTTCCATCGCCGCCGACACAAACCAAAAGGACGCCGCGGCCCTGCTTTTGGAAAAAGGAGCGGACCCCTTTGCCCAAACATCCGCAAAGGGCGGCAGCGTGCTTTCCATGGCCTTTAACGAAAAGAGCGGCTACTTGCTTGGCTACATCGTAAAGAATTCCGCCAGCAAGACAGACATTCGCGGGAACACAATCCTGCACTACGCCGCCCGCATGGCTGACGAAGCGACGGTGGCGCGCCTTTTAAAATACGGCCTTAGCAAAAGCGCCAAGAACGTAAGCGGCGAAACTCCATACGACGTTGCGGTAAGCTGGAAAAAAGAAGCCAACGCCGCGCTGCTCCAAAACTAACGCAAGACAAAAAAAAGCCGCCGAAAGGCGGCTTTTTTTTTTGCTATTCATTAGGCCTAATTTAATATCCCATTTCCGGATTGGGAGCGGGCATGGCGGGCTTGGGCTCGGGGATGTCCGTAATGGCGCATTCCGTTGTGAGCATTGTTCCCGCGATGCTAGCGGCGTTCTTGAGGGCGCTGCAAGTAACCTTGGCCGGGTCGATGATTCCGGCTTCGATCATGTTGACCCATTCGCCGGTGTAAGCGTTGTAGCCTACGCCCTTCTTTTCGCTCTTGGCGCGGGCGGCGACAACCGCTCCGTCAACTCCGGCGTTGTCGGCGATCTGGCGAATCGGCTCTTCAAGAGCGCGGCGGACGATTCTGTAACCAACCTGCTCGTCTTCCGACAAATCGGCGGGAACAGTTTCCAAAGCCTTTGACGCTTCGATAAGCGCGAGTCCGCCTCCGGCTACAACGCCTTCTTCCAAAGCGGCGCGGGTGGCGGCGATTGTGTCCTCAACGCGGAACTTCTTTTCTTTCATCTCAGTTTCGGTTGTGGCGCCAACGTTGATGACGGCAACGCCGCCGGCCAACTTGGCCAAGCGCTTTTGAAGCTGCTCTTTGTCGTATGTAGAAGTAGACTTTTCAATCTGGCTCTTAATCTCGGCGACGCGCTCGCTGATGGCTTTCTTGGCGCCCGCGCCTCCAACGATTGTAGTGTTGTCTTTGTCGATCTTGACGGACTTGGCCTTTCCGAGCATTGAAACTTCGGCGTTCTCAAGCTTGATTCCGACTTCCTCAGAAACAACCTGGCCGCCAGTCAAAATGGCGATGTCCTGCAACATGTCCTTGCGGCGGTCGCCAAAGCCGGGAGCCTTGACGGCGCAAACTTTGATTGTTCCGCGGATAGTGTTCAATACCAAAGTTGTCAAAGCCTCTCCGTCAACGTCTTCGGCGATGATGACGAGCGAGCGGCCTTCGTTGGCGACCTTCTCCAAAATCGGGAGCAAATCTTTCATTGTAGAAATCTTTTTGTCGTGAATCAAAATGTAGGGATCTTCAAAATCGGCTTCCATTCTGTCGCGGTCGTTTATGAAGTAAGACGAAATGTATCCGCGGTCGAACTGCATACCTTCAACAGTGTCAACAGTCGTGTCCATATTCTTGGACTCTTCGACAGTGATTACTCCGTCCTTGCCGACCTTCTCAATCGCGTCGGCGAGCATCTTTCCGATTTCCTCGTCGTTGTTGGCGGAAATTGTGGCGATGTGGGTGATGTCGTCAGCGCCCTTTACCGGCTTTGAATTCTTTTTGATTTCGGCGATTGTCGTGGCGACGGCCTTGTCCATTCCGCGCTTAACGGCGATAGGGGTCATTCCGGCGGCTACAGACTTGAGTCCTTCGCGAACCAAGGCGTAGGCCAAAACCGTGGCGGTTGTCGTTCCGTCACCGGCGTCGTCGTTTGTCTTGGAAGCGACTTCGCGAACGAACTGGGCTCCCATGTTTTCGTAGGGGTCTTTGAGCTCCACTTCTTTGGCGACGCTAACGCCGTCCTTTGTGATTGTGGGCGAGCCGTATTTTTTGTCAAGCATGACCATGCGGCCGCAAGGTCCAAGCGTTACTTTTACCGCTTTTGCGATTTGCTCCGCTCCAGAAAGCAACTTTCTGCGCGCGTCTTCGTTGAACAACAACTGTTTTGCCATAACATTTACTCCTATACATAATTTCCGCATACATCATCGCGGAAAGATTTTCTTTTTCTATCTTTAAATTTAATAAAAAAAACGCAGTTCGGCAAGGGGGAACGATTTATTTTTTTTTACGATTTTTTTCCAAAAAAAGCGAATTTTTTGATAAACGAACATATCTTATATACAAGGGGGAACGCAAGGCGTTCCCCAAAATTGTTTATAAGGAGTGAATGAATGGAAACAAACAAAACCAGCCCTAGCAACGAAAAATGGGAAAATCTCACCATTGCCAACAATTTCATGTTCTACAAGATCATGAGGAACAATCCTGACGTTTGCAAGGAACTGTTGGAAATCCTGCTTGAGTTCAAAATCGAGCGAATTGAAATGTCGCAGGAAGAAGAAATCGACGTTGACTTTGGAAGCAAGGGCGTACGGCTTGACGTTTACGCCAAGGACGCGGATGGGTTGAAAGTCTACAACATTGAGATGCAGGCGACGGACACAAAAGAGTTGCCGGAACGCTCGCGCTACTACCAAGGCGTAATCGACGTGGACACGCTAAAGTCAGGTCAAAAGTACAAAGACATGAAAACGTCGTTCGTCATTTTCATCTGCATTGACGACATTTTTGGGGACGGCCTTCCCAAGTACACCTTTGAAAATTTATGCCAAGAAAATCCAAAAGTAAAATTGAACGACAGGGCCTACAAGTACTTTTTTATTTCCGAAAACTGTGATAAACTTTTAAACGAAGACCAAAAGGCGTTTTTGCGCATGGTGACCGGCGGCAAAGCCTCAAACAAGTTCACCGGCCAAGTGGAAAACCTTTTGGAAGACGCCAAGCGCAACACGCAGTGGAGGAAACAGTACATGGAATGGGAACGCGAAAAAACTTACATTAGGGAAGACGCAATGGAGCAAAAAGCCGTGGAAGACGCGCTTGTCGCCGTAAAGGAATTCAATGTCACTCCCGAAGTGGCGGCGGAAAAAATGGGCGCCCCGCTGGACTTGGTGCTTGCCGCGCTAAAAGAGCCTGCCCCCGCCAACTAAGCGCCCCACCCCAGCAGCGACCGCAGGTCGCGGCGGAACCGCTCGAAATTACCGTTATGATCTTGCTAACCACAACACGAGTGGCAAAAAAAACGGGGCGGCTTGTTGGCCGCCCCGAATCTTTGTCTTGCAAAGCCTACATCGTTCTCAAGCCCACAATTTGTTGGCCAACCAACTAATTCGCCTGCGCCTTGCCGCTTGTGTTTATCGTCCAACCGACAGGGTAAATAATCTTAAATTTTGCGTAGTGCGAGCCGACATAAGAGCCGGAAAGCACGGCGTCACCCGCAGTCGGTGTCCAGCCAAGATAAACCGCGACAGGCGTGTTCGTCCCGTTGCCGGTAAAGGTCTGACCAGGCGCGATATTGGTTGATTTGCTATACAAATACACATCATTTGTTCTTGCCGTTGAACTCGTAGTTATTGTAGCGCCGCCGCTTATATTTAATTTGCCTGCTCTGAAATAAATCGCGCCACCGACAGCGCTGGTTCCATAAACAGTGTTTGATGAAAAGGTTCCGCCGCTAATGTTAAGCGTGGTATTGGCATTGTTTGCCATAAAAACGGCGCCGCCGCCGTCACTTGAAGATGCGCCGGCATCTTTTGCGGCAGCATTGTTGCTGATTGTGCCGCCTGTTATATTAAAATAGTAGTTAGCCTCCAAATAAACAGCGCCACCCTTTTTACCGGCCAAATTGCCGTAAATCGTTCCGGCGCTTATTTCGCCATTTCCACTAGCCGTCTTTGCATATATGCCGCCGGCATCCTTATACGCAAAATTGTAGCTTAAGCCTCCGCTTGCAACCTTAACCTTTCCGCCGTTAGCATAAACTCCGCCGCCCACCCCGCTAGTGCCAGTCGTAGAATTATGACGCACGCCATAGCTATCGCTTGTCATTGCTTCTTTATTGCTTTCGTCTTTGTAGCCTATGTAAACTCCGCCGCCGTTAGAGTAAATGCCGCCGCCTTGTGTAGCCTTATTGGAATAGCCGCTTCCGTCAGTATTGTAATTCCTCGTCGTACCTGTGTCGCCAATCAAAGCATTTTTGCTCATAAACAGATTTGCGGTACTACCCTCGATGTAAACGCCGCCCCCTTTTCCGCCAGAAGCTATAGCGGTATTTCCGCTGATGGTTCCGCCGGACATTTTAAGGCTGTTTTTTGCGCCAATATAAATTCCGCCGCCATCACCATTTTCCCCTACAGCATTGTTTGATATAGTTCCGCCGGAAAGAAATTGATTATAATAAGTACTGTCCGAATCAAGAAAACAAATGCCGCCGCCGTTTAACGCGTAATTTCCGTCAATTTTTCCGTTGGCCATCGTAAAAGGCACTAAGTTGGAACAAATCCCGCCGCCTCTACCAACCGCTGCGTTTTTGCATACATTTCCGGTATAAATTGTAGTTCCGTCAGAACCGCCATTATAAATGCCGCCGCCCATTCCGGACGCATAGTTAAAATAAACGCCTCCAGAAAGCTCTTTTTCTTCTTCAGCGTTTGCTCCCAAGGCAATGCCGCCATCTCCGCCCACGTAAACTCCGCCTCCATTGCTTGAAGCGTAGTTGCTGCAGGTAGTTGAGCCAGTCGCGTAACCAGAAGCCGAACTGTCTCCTATAACCGCCGATTCAGCCATATACAACATGCCTTCAGTATAAACTCCGCCGCCGTTGACCGCCGCGTTGGCGCTGATTGTTCCAGCGGACATAGTAAAGACCGCTCCTTCAGACGCATAGACGCCGCCGCCGTCTGCAACCGCTTTATTTTTGGTGATTTTAGCGCCTTGTACTAATTTTAAAATGCCTGTATATGAACTACTGGTTGCAGAGCCCTTAGAAATATATACTCCTCCGCCGTTTCGAGTGGCCAAATTGGCGCAGATGGAACCGGTATAAGCGGCGTCGGTGTAATTTCCAGATCCGTCAACAACTTGTCCAATCGCCACAGTGCCATAGCTAAAAATGCCGCCGCCGTCTTGGGCTTTGTTGATTCCGTTCGCGGCGGCAGGCTCTACGCTGTCGTTAGCCGGAAGAGAGCCGCTAGCGTTTCCTATTACAGCGTCTCCGCTAAGGCAAACAATGGATCTGACCGCAACATACACTCCGCCGCCTTCCATGGAAGCCTTGTTTTGCGTAACCACAACGCCGCTCTTAAGGTTTACCTTGGCTTTTTTTGCTAAGTCTGTAGAAGTGCTTTTGTCATGTATGACAAAAATGCCGCCGCCTTTTCCGACCACGTTGCCGCCCTTTATCGTCAAGCTTTCAATATTGATGAGAGAATCCACATTATTTATCGTAAGGGCCGTTCCGTCTACCTCCGCGTCTGCGCCTGTAAGGCCTCGATCTATGGTCGCGCTGGAATCAACGCCTTTTAGAGTGAAAGATTTTGCGCACGCCGTATAAGCAGACGTATTTCGGGCGGGTATTTGCTGCGCGGAGCCGCCAATGGTTCCCGCAATGTTAATCACATAATCAAATGAAGTGTTGGCGCACATATTGGCCGCTTTTGTAATGGAAGCGTAAGGCCTTGCCTTTGTTCCAGTGTTTGAATCGCTTGGATCGGCTTTTGACGCCACTCCGCTAGGAAGAGTGGCTCCGCCATACGTTCCGGCAACCCAAAGGTCCGCTCCGATTGTTGAAGCGGTATTTTTTGTAACCGTTTCGCCTATATAATAACCGAGTTTCCAATCCTCTTCCAAAACTTTAAAGCGCTTGTAATACGCGATTATAGTCACATCCACGCCAGCCAAAACTTGCAAGCCTCGCTTATAACTACTTGGAGTAATCGCCATTTGGTCTAACTCTGTGTGCTTTGTCGCTCCCAAAATTTTCACGTACTTTGTCTCTGTAGAAAGCTGAACGTCATTGTATTTAGCCGCAGTACCCGCGGGAATATAGGCCGTTCCGTCAACCTGAAAATCAGTTCCGTTGTGGTAGACCGCGCCGCCGGAAGACTTGGCTTCATTCTCCTTTAACGTTCCTCCGGACATCACAAATGTTCCTCTTATGTTAACGCCGCCGCCATATCTTGCCGTATTGGCCTGCACAGTTCCGCCAGTCATAGTAACTGTTTGAGTGTACTCCGAAAAAACAGCGCCGCCATAACCGTATGACGAATCCATGTTTGCCGTGTTGCTCAAAAGCGTGCCGCCGTTTATGTAAACGGAACCAGAGGCAAAAATTCCTCCGCCTGATTCATTGCTATAGTTGTAAGAAATGTTTCCGCCGTTGACGCTTACCGTGCCGGCTTCATTGTAAATTCCGCCGCCGCCGCCGTAAACATGAGAACCGCTTCCTGAATATGAATAAGAAGCGTAGTTTCTGCGCACGCCGCCAGTAAAGGCGTTTGTTCCCGTTGTCGGAGCGGCTGTCTTTGTAGTTTCGTCTGTATAGGCGGTGTAGCCCAAAGCCGTGACGCCTTTGTTGTATATGCCCGCTCCGTTTTTAGCCATGTTGGAACAGCCGGTGGTTCCAGTTGTCGTCAAAGTGGCGCTTGTGGCTGTAGCCTCGATTGTATCGCCAATAAGCGCGGCGCCATACATCAAAAGCTTTCCGTCAGAGTCAACATAAACGCCGCCGCCGTACATGGCCTTGTTGCCGTAAATTTTTGTGTTACCGCAAAGAGCCAGCGTTCCCTTTGTAAGCCTTATGCCGCCGCCGTAGCCGGAAGCGACGCTACCGCCTGTAATCGCAAGGTCGCTTACCGTTATCGGGAAGCTTGCGGCGCCGGCGGCTATTGTCAGCGCGGTTCCGCCGCCGTTTGCGTTAATCGTGGAGGAACTTCCATAGCCCGCGATTTCCAGCGACGCAACTCCGCTTGGAATGCTTCCGCTTGCAACCGACTGAACACCAGTGATGGTTCCGTCCACCACAATCTTGGTATGGCTTGCGTCCAAACGAGCGAGCGCCGCGCCAATGGTCTTAAAGGGATGCGCCCAGTTTCCGCTTGATTCGCCGGTGTTGCCCTCGTCTTTTGGCGTGTATCCC
>JBGUQT010000088.1:0-8184 GCA_045131275.1 Treponema sp. | reverse complement strand
CGTTTTTCTTGACGCTGTAATTCATAATTTCGTTTCTTTCGTTGAAAATGACAGGAAGCTTTTTCTGCAAAACGATGTCGTCAACTTGAATGTATGTTTGAGCGCCGTCGTCGTAAACGCGGGTTGGCAAAAATTCCGGCTTCTTGAACATGGAGTATTTGATTTTATAGTCGAACGAAAGAAATTCGGGATTAGTTATGCGTATGTAGTCGTTCTCAATTTGGACGGCGGGGCTTCCGTGTTTTCTGGCCCATTGGTTGCGCGTTTGGGGATAAGTGAATTTCACCATAGCCATATGGTTTGACTTAAAGCTTTTGATTCTAAAATGGTAAACGCGGCGGTCGGTTATGATTACAAGGCTTGAGTCAAGGTTGGAATAAGCGGGCTTTATGAAAAGGTGCTGTATTTCCTCGCCGGAAAGCGGGTCTTTTGAAACGCCAGCCGTCAATTCCCACACGGTCTCGTCCTCGGACAAAAGCGGCGTTCCTGTAACGATTTCGCCCTTTTCCAAAATGATGTCCGTAAGATGATATGGCTGGGCGTAGACTTCGTAGACAAGGTTTTCGTTGAACTGATAGTAAAACGTTCCCTTGTTGTAAAGCTCCGGCTCCATTGTGGCCCTTTTTTGACTTTCGGCCACAGCGTCTATTCCTGTTTTGTTACCTCGTTCAAAAGCCTTGTCACGCTCCTCTTGCGGAACGTATACCGGCCTGTCCACAAAAACAACAGTATCCTCAACGTCCTGTATCTTCGCTTCTTCCGCGACAAAAAACTTTCTTAATTCCTCTTCATTGGCTTGCTCGACTTCTTCTTGCGACTTCGCTTCTCCTGCTTCAAGCTCCGGTTCGTTTTGCTTTGCTTGAAACCGCTCCATGTCTTTTGTCGTTCGGCAAGACGAAAGAGCGGCGAAAGCGGCGAACAAAAGAAACACTTGCGAATATTTAAAATTCATAAAAAACTCCTTTTTTGTTTCAAATTGCGGTGTAAGAATAGAAAAAATCAGATGTATTTTTCCGCGCGCAAAAAAGAAGTTCGGATTAAAAAAACGCGCGAAATTTTATGACGCTTATTGCGTGTAAACCTCCTTGAAGTCAAAGGCGGTTATGTAAATGCCAAGCGGATTGTCCTTGATGTCCTCGTCGCTCGGCCTCATAACTTTGACGCTGACAACGGCCCTCATTCTTACGTCGTCAATGACGGAGCCTGTCAACATTCTTGATTTAACTTGATAATCGACTTGGTATGTGTCTTTTGAAAGCTGCAACGGCTCAGTCTGGAATTCGACTTCCCTTGTCTTGCTTCCAAAGTCCGCGAAAGGATTGTTTTCTTTTAATAAAGTGGAATATTTGGATGCTGTAGTCGTCGTCAAAAGATGGTATGTCGCGCTGACGTTCTTTTTCATCACGACTTTGTCGGTTGACAAAGTGTGCGCAAGGCTTACGAATTTCTTGACTTGATACTGGACTGCAATCTCCGGCACAGAATAGTTTTGAAAGTTACGCCTTGAAACTGCCCCTACATAAGAGGCTTCGCCAAAATCGTTCATTGTGACCAAAACTGGGATTGATTCCGGCAGCGACACGGCGTAAAGGGTGATTCCGATTGACACGAAAAAAGCGAGGCACGAAACAATCACCACATATTTTAAGATGCGGTTTTCGTTAATCACTTGTCCGCAGATAAAGTCAAAGTGGCTGAGTTGAAGGTTGTTCGCACTATCTTTGTTCGAATTGAACGGCGTTGTCGTGTCGCCTTGCGGAAGAAAGCTTTTTATCATTTTGCGTCTCCAAAAAAATGGCGGACAGAGATGCGAATAAAATGATAAAGCATTAACGCTTATTTGTCAATATTTTTTTGCTCGTTTGGCAATTATATTCTTTTCTTGTAATTCTGCCGCTTTGTGTCGTCTACGACATGAACATCTTCGTCCCTTAATTGCCTTGAAAGCGCTCTGTCGCCGCCGGAAATCTTGACTTTCTTTCCGACGATGTTTTGCTTTTGGAGCTGCCAAATCGGAACGTAAACAAGCCGCTCGCCGTCCTTCACAATCAAAGCGTCGTTCCATGCCTCGTCCTTGTCAAAGGTGACGACGCTTTCCACAACGCCGCTGACAGCCCCGCCCGAATAAAGCTCCAGCTTGCCGTCCGACTTTTGCCACTCCGCAAAAAAGGTGTTGTATCGTCCTGTCGATACAAGAACGTTTTTCCAGTCTTTTTTTAATGACCAATATTTTTCGTTCTTGTCGGCAAGGCCTATTTCTTTCAAGTGGGCGAGCCGTCCTTGGAGTTCCGGCGGCAAGTTGTGCAGGCTGATTTTTTCGCCAAGCTTTTCAAACTCGTCGTCAAGCTTCGTCCAGCGCATTGAAGTCGTCATTCCCCTTCTCGCCGCCTCGATTTCCCTTTCCGTCCGCTCGCCGACCATTTGAGTCGCTATGTAAGAAAGCGTCTCGCGCATAGTCGTTTTTATCATTTCTTTTGGAAATATGACTTTTCGGCCATTCTTGTCCTTGCCGTTTATGCAAAGGTGCGCGTGGCGGTGGCTAGTGTCCGTATGGATCGCGCCCCGCCAATACAACTCGTAGCCGGTCAAGGCTTCTATTCTCTTTATGAATTCCTTTGCCAAAAGCTGCAAGTCCACGTCTTGGTTTTCCGGCGAAATTATGCACTTATGGTGAAAGCCGTCGATGTGTTCGTTGTATTCGGCTTCCGGCGTTCCGAAAAGCTCCGGCTTTTCAAGGACTTGCTCCTTTTCTTCTTGCGGCATGTATGTTCTAAGGTATTTTTGATGGACTTGCAATGAATCGCTGTGCGAAGTCTTGAACATCACGCGCTGGTCTTTTTCGTTCGCCCAGCCGCCGTCAGAACTTCCGCCGAAACGTGCGCCGCCGGAATTTTTCTTTCCAAAAACAAACGACTTCATCAATTTTTCCAAAAGGCGCATGTCGTCCTTTTTGTAAGGAACTTTTCTTGTTTTATACAAATCTTCGTGTTTTTTTTCGTTTTCTTCCTGTTCCGCCTTTCTGGAAAATATGCCTTTCAATCGTCCCTGCATTATCTACCTCCCGATTTCGCGCTCTTGCTTTCTGAAAGTTCCGTGCAAAGTCGTGAGCTTGTGTTTTCCGTCGCCAGCGGCCTTTTTCAAAAGCTCCCGCTTCGCCTCGTCCAAAAGCGCGAAAAGCGTGTATTTTTCGTCCGTAAAAAATTCGTTCAACACGCTTTCCATGTTTTCAATGTCAACAAGCGAAAAGCCAACCGAAACGTTCGCGCATTGCTTTACGGCCATAGCCCAAGCGGAAAACCATTTAATATACGCTCTCATTTTCAGCTTTTCCGCTTCGACTCGCTTCAAGTATTCTTCGCGAGCGGTTAGCAAGTTCCGCTTTCGGACGCAAATCAAATAAAAGAACGGAGAAAACTGGCCGCTCTCTTCCGCGAAAAAAAGCCGCCGTATAATTCCTTCGTAATTTTTTAAATAGCCTCCCCAATGGCAGGATGTCATTTTTCGCCAAGCGGAAAACATTCTGTCAACTATCTCTGCCAGTTCGTCCGCGTCGCCCGCAAAACTGTCGGCTTTTAGTTTTATCGCGTAAACGTCGTAATGCTCGCTTTGGATTTTTCTTGCTACGCTTGACTTTAATCTCTTTGTAAAATACATATCCTTTTTTTGCCGCCATTCGTTAAAGAATTTGAACCGACCGACACGTGTCGGTTTTTTACGGCTTCGCCTTGATTATATTCTTCAAAGTCGCAAAAAGTCAAGTGTTTGTAAATATATTTTTGCCTATTTGGCAATTTTTTACTTTTAGCTTTTTTCTAGTTGCTTTCGTTTTACTTTTCTCTTTTTTAACGGTATTACCGGCAATACATAGTAGATAATTGCCTTTGTAATACCAAAAAATAGAAAAAACGCAAGTGTAATACTCCTAACCTCTGACAATGTAACGGATTGCAAAAAATCGTATTACGTTTCTTTATCTTGCCGTCAGAGGTTAGGAGAGACAGAGGGAGCGGTTTCATTTTTAAAACGCGGCCATTTTTTTCAACAAGCCGCGTTTTTTTACGGCTTTGCGTAGCGTTTTCAAGGCGAAGTCGTAATTTTTTGGCAATTTAATATTGACAAATTGGCAATATTGGTTTATAAAGGAATTAAGCTCTGCCCGCCAAGAAGGAGCTTGAATTGCTTATTCTCACGGAAAAGCCGTCAGTCGCCAAGGACTTCGCTAACGCCTTGGGCGCGAGTTTTTCGGGCGGAGCCTACAAATCCGAAACAACAACCATAACAAATTGCGTGGGCCATTTGTTCGAGCTTGAAGAGCCGGGCCACTACGGAACGGAGTTCCCCATCATCCCCGGCAAGTTTGACTACCGCGTAAATCCCAATGTCGAAAAGCAAACGAAGTTTGTCGTTTCGCTTCTAAAAAGCCACAAGTCCGATTCAATACTAATCGCGACCGACGCTGACCGCGAGGGCGAAATAATCGCCCGCGAATGTTTGTCGCAAGCAGGAATAACGGATTTCTCCCGGATAAAAAGATTTTGGGTTTCCGAAGCTTTAACGCCGGAAGTCGTAAGGAATGGAATCAAGGCTGCAAAGCCGCTTTCGGAATACGACAGAATCGCCGAGCAGGGCTTCGCCCGCCAGCGAGCCGACTGGCTTACCGGCATGAACTTTTGCCGCTACATTACGCAAGCGGCGGCAAGAAAGCTTGTCGTTGGCCGAGTTCAGACAGCCGTGCTTTCCGCGATAGAGCAAAGGTGCGCGGCGATAAAAAATTTCAAAAGCGAAAAATACTTTGAGCATTACGGCGTGTTCCGACCGACACGTGTCGGTTCGTTCAAAAACTTAAACCAACCGACAGCTGACGGTTCCGACGCTTCTTGCCGAGGCATTTACTTCGACGGCGAGACGACAGGCTTTCCCGACGATTCGCGGGCCGCGAAGCTCAACGCTCGCGCGGGGCAAAAGGCGCTTCTCGCCGACAGCAAGACGGAAAAGAAAATCCAAAACCCACCTCAACTTTACAACCTCAACGCCTTGCAAAAGGACGCTTTCAAGCTCTTTGGATATTCCGCTGACAAGACGCTTAAAATCGTCCAGTCGCTTTACGAAGAATTGAAGTGCGTTTCTTATCCAAGAACGCCGTCAAGGGTTATGGGAAGCGGCAACGTGGAATTGTGCCAAAAAGTCGCCGACAAATTGACGGCAAAAGACGCTTTCTTGGAAAAGGCCGTCCGCACGCAAATGGACATATCGCTTGAAAACAAGCGGTGCTTCAACGACGCGAAGCTTGAGGCTCACCACGCCTTGATACCGCTAAAACCGCTTTTGGAATCCGCAAGCGAGGAGCAAAGAAACGTTTACAAGCTGATTTTTGAAAGATTCTTTACGGCGTTCCTTCCGCCGTGCGAATACGAAAAACAGACTTTCATTCTTGAAACGGACGGAAACAAATTCAGAGTGAACGGCAAGAAGATTTTGAAGTGCGGCTGGAAGTATTTCAACACGGAAAACAATAGCCGCTTGGAAGAGGCCGAAAGTACGGAAAGCGACGGCAAGCCGGAAGAGCAAGACCTTTCAAACATCGACTGGAACGACCTTGTTCTTTCCGAAGTGGAGACCAAAGAAAAGTGGACAAAAGCGCCGCCCTTCTTCAACGAAGCGAGCGTTTTGGCCTTCATGGAAAATCCCAAAGCCATCGCAGAACCGACACGTGTCGGTTCGTTCAAAAACTTAAACCAACCGACAGCTGACGGTCGAAAGCTCGTCGGCTTGGGAACTCCAGCAACTCGGCACACGTTCATTCCAAAGCTTTTGAAAAACGGCTACATAGAAATCGACAAAAAGAACATCGCCGTGACGGAGCTTGGCGAAACGCTTTTGAAAGCTGTCCGCTCGTCCGCGATAAAGAGCCTAGCCGACATTTCAGCCACAACCGACTGGGAAGAGAGGCTTGACGAAAATCCAGCGAAGTTTTTGGACGACATCAAGGCGTTCGTTAAAGACTCGGTCTTACAAAGCGTGAAGATTGAAGTTCCGCTTCCCGCCGCAAGCGGTATCGTCTGCCCAGTCTGCGGAAAGGAAGTCCGCAGGGGAAAATCAAACTGGTATTGCTCCGGCTACAAGGAAGGCTGCAAGTTCGCAATTTGGGAGAGCGTCGCCGGCGCTAAAGTCACGGAAAAAGACGTGGCGGCCTTGTGCGGCGGCAAAACGACAGGAATCAAGCATTGCGTAAGCAAGGCGGGAAAAGCGTTCGATTGCAGATTTGCGCTCGACAGCGAAAAGAAAATTAAATTTGTTTTTGAGGAGAAAAGAAAATGAGAAAAAAAGCAATAATAAGTTCCAATGAACTAGAACGTGAAAATAGTTTATACAAAATAAGCCAACTAAAAGAACAATTAAGTGCACTAAAATTTATTTCTCTGGAAAATCAAAAGTCAAACATAAGCGAAAGTTCCATTGACTATCTTTTTGGCTTGGCTTATTTGCATGACACCAATTACGAAGAGTATTTGTTTTTAGAAAAATACATTGAAAATTCTCTAAAAGAAAGGATAGTTCAATTAAAAAAAGAATTGGTCATCATTTCAGAAACAAGAGACAAATTTTTAGAATCCTTCGGTTCCCCAGATGCAAACATACGAAACATTAAACACAGCCTTGAAAGTATGAATTTTCGCGAAAAAGATATTTACGCCCAAATTGAAAAAATAAAGGAGGCTCTTCAAGCTCACGTCATACATCCAAAAGGGGAGCCGTTTTTCAAAGAAAAAGAACAACAAGAGCGTTTGAAAAAATGGCTGGCCATGAAGCGCGCTCAATTAGCCTTTTATGACAATAGATTCAAAGAAGGAGAAAAATGATGGACGATAAAATAATTTTTAAGCCAGAAAAAAGAACCGCTTCTTATAATCCACTTATAGACAATATAAAAGATACAAATACCCAGGAAGCGTTTGCAGGTGCAAAGCGATTTGCATCGGTTCTAGGGATGAAACATGTTCGCTCCATAGGCTTGATTTTATTTGTCCGTTTTTCAAAAGCAATACCTAAAAAAGATAAAACTCTCGCAAGACTAAAGGAAATATTAAAAAGTGGAATTTCTTTCAAAAACGTATCAGATATTGGCTGTGTAAAGGATAGCGGCCAAGACTGGTATGAAATGGATGCTTTGATTTGTTCATTTTTGAGGGTTTAAAGGAAAATCGCAGGAGGAATAATTATGAATGAATACTTGATAAGGAGAAAAAAAATGAGTCAGAGACAAAAAAAGGTTTTCAATCTTGAAAGCTACCTCAAAGATGGGCTTATTTCCAAGGAAAAATACGCCTTGCTTGTCGAGCACATAAAGAAGCGCAGCAACATCGTCATTGGCGGCGAGACAGGAAGCGGAAAGACGACGCTTATGAACGCGATAATAGACAAGATGGTTGAGTTCACGCCCGACGACCGTTTCTACATTGTGGAGGACTGCCCGGAATTGCAGTGTCCCGCGCGGAATGTAAAATTTATTTTAACTTCGTTTCAAAAAATGGCCACAAAGATTCGAATGGCACGATGCTGGCCGTTTAGACGGCAAAAACGCATAATCGTCGGCGAGCTTCGATACGGCAACGTTACGAATGAGTTGCTTAAAGCCTGGAAATCCGGGCACACCGGCGGCATAACCACCGTCCATGCAAACAGCGCGCTCACGATGATTTCAAGAATCCGCGACTTGCTGCGCGAGGTAATACCACCATACGACGACCTTCCCGACGTTTCGCAGTCGGTTCAACTTTTAGTTCACATGATTTGGAAAAGGAACGACAAAACCATAACCATAAATGAAGTTATCGAAACTAAATTAGTTGAAAGCACGGAGGCAAAAAAATGAATAAAAAACTTCGCAATAGGCTGTTGCATAAAAACAGTCAAAAATCTAATGAAATGGAAAGATAAAGGAGACCCAATTATGAAAATCTGCAAAGATTGCGTTTTTTTGAATAAAGGCGGGAACGGCAACAGTGTTTGTTCGTTGAAAAAACTTTCGCGGCCATTTGAGCCAGGATTTTACTTGAAAAATCCGCGAGAAAAGGCTTGCGAACAATTCAAGAGGAAGGAAAAGTAATGTTGAGTTTCATTTTAAGAAAGGAATGGTTTGACAAAATCAAGTCCGGTGAAAAGACGATCGAATATCGCGAAGTA
>JBGUQT010000087.1:0-12114 GCA_045131275.1 Treponema sp. | reverse complement strand
CCTTGGGAGCGGACTACGAAGCGATCTCGGGCGCGACAATCACTTCCAACACAATGGGAGCCTTGATTTCAAACGCGGCGGCGGTCGTTCAAAATTACATCGCGGGAGGAAACAAATGAAAGCCTTTAACATTTTTACAAACGGCATCGTAAAAGAAAATCCTCTTTTGGTTCTTTCTATCGGACTTTGTTCCTCGCTTGCCGTAACAACGAGCGTATTCAACGGCTTGGGAATGGGACTAAGCATGACTTTCGTTCTTTTGATGAGCGAAATCATCATAAGCCTTTTTAGAAAGCTGATTCCGTCGGCGATCCGCCTTCCGATTTTCATCATCGTAATCGCGGCCTTCACAACGATTGTCCAGCTTTTGCTGCAAGCCTACGTTCCCGCCTTGAGCGAATCGCTCGGCGTCTTCATTCCATTGATCGTAGTAAACTGCATCATCATGGGCCGCGTGGAGGCCTTCTCGTCAAAGAACAACGTTGGCCTTGCGATTTTGGACGCGTTGGGAATGGGAATCGGCTACACTTGGGTATTGATCGCCATCTCCTTTATCCGCGAACTTTTGGGAAGCGGAAAAATTTTTGGCCATACAGTCTTTGCCGAAGAAAACGCGATCGGCTTTTTTAGCGGAGCGCCGGGAGGCTTCTTTGTCTTTGGAATCATGATCGCGATTACGCTCGGACTTTCAGAGATGAAAAAGAAGCCGGCGGCCAAAGATGGCGCCAAAACGGACGGCGCCGCGAACGCCGATTCAACAGGAGCGGAAAAATGAACGAACTTCTTAAAATATTCTTAAAGGCCATGCTCGTTGACAACGTGATTTTGGTCCAGTACTTGGCTCTCTGCCCCTTTATGGGAATGACGAGCGACACGGGAAAGTCCGCCGGAATGGGAATCGCGACTTCGTTCGTAATTTTGCTCGCCACCGCGGCCACCTACCCGATTTACTATTGCGTCTTGGTTCCGCTTAAACTGCAATTCTTGCAGACCTTGATTTTTATCTTGGTAATCGCCTCGCTTGTCCAATTGGTTGAGTTCTACCTTAAAAAATCTTCTCCGGCCTTGTACAGCGCGATGGGCGTCTACCTTGCCTTGATCACGACAAACTGCGCCGTTCTTGCCATCACGTTGAACTGCATCAGCAAAAACTACAGCTACGTACAGTCAATCGTATACGCGTTGGGAAGCGCTGGCGGCTTCTTGCTTTCTATGGTAATCATGGCTGGAATCCGCGAGCGCCTAAGAACTTCAAAAATGCCGGCCTTCCTAAAAGGAAACGCAGGCCTCTTTTTGGCGACGTCGCTTTTGGCGCTTTCGTTCATGGGCTTTAAGGGGTTGATATGAACACAATTCTAATTACAATCGGAGTTTCATTCGCGATAGCCTTTTTGCTAGGCCTCTTGCTGGGACTCTTCAAAAAAATATTCGCGGTTCCCGTAAACCAAAAAGAAGTTGACGTGCGCGAGCAATTGCCGGGCGCCAACTGCGGCGGCTGCGGCTTTCCAGGCTGCGACGGTTACGCAAAAGCGGTGGCCGAGGGAACCGTTGCCCCCAACCTTTGCACGGCCGGCGGCGCGGAAGTGGCCGAAAAGCTTTCAAAAGTTTTGGGCGTTACGGTAACGGCCGAAAAAAAGGCCGCCGTCCTTATGTGCCGCGGAACAAAAGACTGCGCCAAGCCCCGAGGCGAATACAAGGGAATCCAAACTTGCGCCGCCGCGGTCCAAGCGATTAACGGAACAAAGCTTTGCTCGTTCGGCTGCGCCGGCTTTGGCGATTGCGCAGCCGCCTGCGAATTTGGCGGAATCGTTATCGGCGAAGACGGTCTCCCCCACATTGATTTGGAAAACTGCACAGGCTGCGGTTCGTGCGTAAAGGCTTGTCCCAAGCATTTGATTTCGCTCTTTAACGTTGAGACAAAAGGCCCAATCGCCCTTTGCCAAAACCGAAGCGACAACAAGCCTTCGATTATGAAGAACTGCAAGAACGGCTGCATCAAGTGCGGCAAGTGCGAAAAGGTTTGCGAGCCTGGAGCGATCAAGCTTGTGAACGGCATTCCAGTCGTCGACTACGCAAAGTGCGGCGGCTGCGGAAAATGCGTCGAAGGCTGCCCGACACATGTTTTATCGATGAACGTATTTGCTTAAATAGAAAAGCGAGTTTCGCGTTTTTCGCGAAGCGAAAATTGACGCCGCCTTATGCGGCAAAGCGAAACTCGTAAAAAAAAAGGCGGCTGATGCCGCCTTTTTTTTAATTTGACTTACCGGCCTTTTGGTCGGCTTCCATTTTTTCCTTCCAGGTCATCGCCTTTTTCTTTAATTCTTCGGCGGTGTCGCTTTCGCCAAGGGCAACGCTGACGCGGCGCAAGGCAAGCAGAAAGTTGATCGCCGCTTTCATGTCGTCAAGACGGCGGCTTGAAAGCTCATACTTGTCGCGGTAGGCGTTGGCCGACTTGTCAAGCAAGGTTCTTATCAAGCGCAAATAAAGGATTGACACTTCGTTGTCGGGATTGTTGGGGTCAAAGTAAGCCTTGATGTATTCCTTAAAGTCGTAAAAGTTCTTTGCGACGACGGCAAAGCGGCCTTCCAACTCTACAAAGGACCACTTCCACTTTGAGTTGTCGCCAAAAGCGTCGATTATCATTTGAATGGCCAAGCCCAACTTTCTAACCAAAAAGTAGCGCTTTTCAAGCGGCGTGTTTGCAACCGCCTCCATCTTGTCGCTTACGTCGCTTTGCGCGGCGTTGATTATGTTGGTGACGATTTCCTCAAGGTAAATGATGGCTTTGTAAAGAATCTTTCTTCCTTCGTTAAGCGCGTCGTTGTTTTTTACGTCAAGAATTTTTACGGAAGCGGAATTTATGGCGTTGTACAAAGTGGCGATGTAAATCATCTGCTCGGCGAGAATCAATTTCTTGTATTCAACGCCTACAGCGTCACCTTTAATGGTGGTGAGCATCTCCTTTTCTTTGTCCAATTCGGCCTTAATTAAATCCTCGTACTGCTTCGCTTCTTTTTTGAAAAGCTCGCGGTCTTCGTTTGTAATTTTCGCCATTTAAAGCTCCCGTTCAGTCTACTGCGGCATGCTGGAGTATTTTTTCAACATCGACCTAGCGTGCTCCAAAGACTCGGAACTCTGCTGGTCGCCGGATAGCATTCGGGCAATTTCCGCAACCCGCTCCTCTCCTTGGACAGGAGCCGCGCGGGTTTTCATTATGCCGCCCTCAACAGACTTTTGTATTCTTATTTGATTATCGGCAAAAACCGCAATGCTCGCTAGATGTGTTATGCATAAAATTTGACGATTTTTTGCCAAATTCTTCATATGCTCGCCCACCGCGACGGCCACTTCGCCGCCAATTCCGGTGTCGATTTCGTCAAAAATCAGGGTGGGAACCTTGTCGCTTTGGGCAAAAATAGTCTTTAAGGCCAGCATTACGCGGCTCAATTCGCCGCCGCTAGCTATTTTTGAAAGGCTTGCCATCGGCGATCCGGGATTGGCGCTAATCAAGAACTCAATGTCGTCCATTCCGTAGGGGCCGCACTTTTGCTCCACCGCGTCGCCGGCCTTTTGGCTTATGCCTACGCTAAATTTAGTTCCAGGCATGCCGAGTTTTTGCAAAACAGCCTCAACTTGAACCGACATTTTTGCGGCTCCAGCCTGCCGTTTGACCGAAATAGCCTTTGCGGCCTCGTAAACCTTTCGCTCCAAGGCGGCGATCTCCTTTTCCAAGGATTCCTTGTTGATTGAGGAGGAATCCAAGGTTTCAAGCTCGGCCTTGGCCTGGGACAAGTATTCAAAAACGGCCTGCAAGGGGCTGTCAACGCTGGCCGCGTACTTTTTCTTAAGCTTGTAGATTACGTCAAGGCGGCCCTGGACTTCTTCCAGGCGGGCTGGGTCAAAGACCAAGGAATTTTGGTAGGACCTAAAGGACTGGCTAAGGTCAGAAAGCTCATACCAAGCGTTCTGGACGCGGCCGTCCAACTCCTCCAAATTCTTGTCCAAAGCGGCGGCCCGCTCGCTGGCTGACCTTACGCGCTTAAAAAGCGACTCAACGCCGCCGTCTTCGCCGGAAAAGATTTCGTTTACGGCCTGGACTTCGGAATACAATTTTTCAAAGCTCAAAAGCTTGGACTCTTCGGCGGCCAAGGCCTCGTCCTCGCCGGCCTTAAGCTTGGCGTCCTCGATTTCTTGGATGGAAAACTTAAGGTAGTCGATCCTGCGCTCGCGCTCGGCTCCGCTTGCGCTTAGGGACGCCAAGGCGGCGCGCTTTTCGACAAGCGCGGCGTAGATTTTTGTAAAGGCGGCCACTTCTTCGATGATGCCGCAATAGCTGTCCAAAAATTTTCGGTGCTCAGGCGAGCGCATAAGGGATTGGTGCTCGTGCTGGCCATGAATGTCAATCAAAAACTCGCTGAACTTTACCAAGTCCGCGCGGGGAACGGGCGTTCCTTGGATCCAAGCGCCGCTTTTTCCGCCCGCCCTAACGACTCGGCGCAAAATGATTTGGCCGTCCTCGTCCTCTATTCCGCGCTGGCTAAGCCATTCGCGGGCGCTAAGCGGTTCCTCCTCCGCGTCCATAGAAAGGTCTCGATCGGCCGCAGTCTTTGCGGGAATCGTGAACACGCCGCTAACGCTGGCTTCTTGCGCTCCGGCCCTTATGGATTCCGCGCCGGCCTTTCCGCCAAGCAAAAAGGAAATCGCTCCGATAAGGATGGATTTTCCAGCGCCCGTCTCGCCCGAAAGGACAGTGAAGCCTTTTGTAAATTCAACGCTGGAAGAGTCGATCAGCGCAAAGTCTTTTATCTTTAAAGATTCAAGCATTAGAGCCTCCGTTTGGTCCGCCGGACCAGTTCAACTTGTTGCGGAGCGCGTTATAAAATTTTTCTACGGAAGTTCCTGCCAAAATCGCGTCATGCTCCGATTTTTTAATTTGAATTATGTCGTTGTCCTTTAAGTCAATCGGCTTTTGTCCGTCAACCGTAAGAATCGCGTCGCGGTTTCTGGACGGAATCAGCTTGATTTGCAAAAGCGCCCTGGTCGAAAAAACGATGGGCCTAGCGCTCAAAGAAAAGGGATTGAGCGGCGTCAAGACCAGCGCGTCCAAGTCGGGGCCGACAATCGGTCCGCCCGCGCTGGCCGAATAAGCGGTGCTGCCTGTCGGGCTAGAAACAATCGCGCCGTCAGCCTTAAAGTGGCCAAGCGTCGTTTCGTTTACGCTTACGTCCATAGAAATGGTTTGAGCCGCGCTTTTGGCGCTGACGACGATGTCGTTTAGGGCTTGGTGGCTTTCAACGGTTTTTCCGCCGCGAATAACCTGGGCGCAAAGCATCGTTCGCAAAACAGTCTTGAGCTTTCCTTGCAAAAACAAGTCAAGGGATTTTTGCCATTCGTCAGGCTGAACGCCCGCGATAAAGCCAAACTCGCCAAGGTTCACCGGAAAAACGGGGATCGAATGTTTTGCCGCTCCCCTGGCGGCGAAGAGAACGGTTCCGTCTCCGCCAAGGGTAATCACAAAGTCAAAGGATTTCCAGTCGCAGTCTTGCTCATTGCCGTTAAAGTCCAAGAAAGTGTATTCGACGCCGCGCAACTTTAGAAAGTTGGCGGTCTCGATTCCGAGCATCTCGGACTTGGGCTTATCAGTGTTTACGACAATAAGGCAATTTTTCATTACGGAAGAGTTACCAAAACTTTTGAAATCTTCTCGACTTGGCTCCTGTTCAAGCGCGGATACAAGGGGAATACGGCGCTTCTCAAGGCAAGGGCCTTTGCGTTTTTGCAAGCGGCGCCCAATTCCTCGTCCTTGGCCGCGACAATTGAGTCTTCAAAAGCCAATCGAACTTCAATGTCCTTTTTTTGCGCGTAAGCCTTTACGTCCTTGAATCCGCTGTTTAGCGCGATCGGGAACGACCAAATCGTTGAATTCAATTCCACGTCGCGGATAAAGCCCTTGTTTTTGCCCGACATGATGGAGCGGTTGTAAAGGGCGTATATTTCCTTGCGCTTGGCTTCGTTGCGCGCAAATTCCTTTATCTGAACCGTGGCAAGCGCCGCGTTGATGTCGGGAAGCATTTCGATTGAAGGAATGCCTTCGGCCAAAGATTTTAGGACGGGCCAATCGCGGCGGCCGGCGGCCATCAACAAGGCTCCTCCGCCAGCGGTTATTACGTCCTGCTCCTCAAGCGAGCAAATCGCGTAAATGCCAAAAGAGCCGGCCTTTTTGCCTTTAACTTCCGCCTTGGCGGCGTCGCCTTCCGCGCCTTCTTGGCTGTTGGCGGGAGCGGCTTTTGCGGCTTCATCTCCTTGCGCCGCTTCGGGAACGAGACCTCCGGCGCTTTGGCTTATGTCTTCCACCACGGGAATGCCCAGGGCCAAGACGCCTTCAAAGTCAGGAAGAATTCCAAGGCTTTCGCGCAAAACAAGAGCGCGGCCGCCCTGCTGGATTCCCTGCGAGACAAGCTCCGCTGTGATTTGGGCGCTTTCTGTTTGAACGTCCAAAACCACGGGCTTAAAGCCCAATTCCTCCACAACGGCGTATTGCCAAAAGGGAGCCAAGGCGCTGAGCATAACGCCGCTTCCCGCCTCAAGGCTCAAGGCCTTCAAAGCGTACTTAAGGGCGGCGGCGGGAGTGCGCAAAGCAACCGCTCCAGCGCATGAAAAAAATTCTTTTGCCGTTTGGATCAGGCGCGCGTTCAACTCGCCGGGGCCGATTCTTTCGTCCACCATGCAAGTCAAAACCGCGTCCATTTCCTTGCGGCGAATGGTTGAGCTGAATGTTTGGATCATTGTTTTACTTCGATAATTTTTTGCAATTCTTTTGCGTTAAAGAGCCGGCGAATGTCGAGCATAATCAAGTAAGGCGAATCCGGGTCTTTTTGGATTACGCCTTGGATGTATTCAGAGCCGATTCCGCTGAACATCTGCGGCGGGGCCTTGATGTCGGTTCCAGAAACGGGAACAACGCGCGCGACGCGGTCAATGATGATCGCGATGCGGTTGCCGTCAATGTTCAAAATGACAAATCCGCCCTCATCCTCGCCGTCTTCCATAACAGCCTTCTTAAGGCGGAATCTTTTATGCAAATTTATTATGGGAATGATTTCCTTTCTGAGGTTGAAAATTCCTTCCACATAGTATGGAGCGTTGGGCAAAGGCCGCACAGGCTGCGTCTTTACGATTTCCTTAACGTCCATAATATTCACGCCGTACAATTCTTCGCCAAGTTGGAATGTTACGAGCTGATATTGTTCTTCGCCGGCCATAAAACCTCCAAAATTACGTCCTTCTATTATAAAGCGCTTTGCCAAAAAATGCAAGATAAAAAACGCGCGTCATGCAGCGTCCTATGGACGCGTTGAAGCCGCTCGAAACAACAATTGCGGTCTTTCACTCTACAACACGAGCGGAGCTATCCTACCCTAAAAAGGGCCAGGCCGGTGACTTTTTGGACGCCGGCGGCCTTTAAAAGCCATGCGCACTTTTCCATCGTGGCCCCAGTGGTCACAATGTCGTCAAGCAGGACGACCTCGCGGGGAATGTTGGCCGACTGGCAAATGTCCGCCGAACCGTCTGCATTTCCTCCTACACCTTGCATTTGGGAATAATCCGGCCGCAACTCATAGACAGCCCCAGCCGCTCCCAACCGTTCGTCACGGCCCAGCTTTTTTTGCTGGGCCGCGCTTTTTCGCTCCAAAAGGTCCCGGCGGACCAGAATTCCGCGCTTTTTTTCCAAAATCGAGGCCAATTCGTCAACTTGGTCCCAGCCCTTTTCCTTTATTTTGCCCGGTCGCGGCGGCACGGGAACCAAGGGCGTTTTTTCCAAACCCAATTCTTTTAAAGCCTTAAAAAGAAGCCGGGCAAGCAGAGGAGAAAAACTCCTCTGCCCTTCCGACTTCCATGCGAACGCCAATTCCTTTTTCCACTGGCGGTAGCTGTGGATGGGAAAAAGCGCGTCCAAACTGCTTTCTCCGCCGCGCTCGCGGCATTCCATGCAAATTTCCTTTTCGGAAACTAGGAGTTTTCCGCACTTCCTGCAGCGGCTGGGAGAAACAAGCGGGACGAAATTTTGAAGCTCAAGGGCGCATTTTTGGCAGAGGGGGAGGAAATCGCAAACGTCAAAACAAACCAAACACCTATAGGAGACACCAAGCATGGAAGACAAGAAAAATCTTTTTTTGCCAAAAAGCTCTTTGCTTTCAAAATCCCTCACGCCTATAAGATATATCTAGTTGATGTTTTTTTAGCGAATTTTGAAAAAAATTGTAAATTATAACAAAATTTTATTTTGGCGCGATAATTTTTTTCGCGCCGAAAAAGGAACGAGTCAAGGCCTTGAGCGTAGCGTGCCTTGACCGTTCCTATTTTAGCAGCAATTTTGTAATCGCGTCGATGCCGGAAACGTTTGTGGTTTCGGCGGCGGACTTGTTTTCGTTCTTAATCGCGTTAAAGACTTCCTGCCTAAAAACCTTTACGTTTTTGGGAGCCTCAACGCCAATCTTGACTTGGTCGCCGCGAATTTCGATTATGGTAAGGGTTATGTCCTCGCCAATCTTGATTTTTTCGTCGGTTTTTCTTGAAAGGATTAGCATTAAGCCTCTCCCCGCGCGTCTTTGGCCTTGAGCGCCTTCATTATGTCATGCTTTGTGGTCCACTTGTTGCTTCCCAAGATTACTTGCATGCACTGGTTGTTGGAACGGTTTATCACGAGCGGGCCTTGCAAGTTGGCGGTGACAGGCGTTCCGCCGGCGGGAATCGTGACAATAGCCATAACGCAAACTTCGGCCGGATTGGTGATTCCGATTTTGGCCAAGGCCTTGTCGTCAACGTCAAGCTCGTAGTCGTCGGCCACCAAGAAGGGGTCTACAATCAAAAAGGCCAAGCTGGCTTCTTCGGTTGACTGCATCCACATAAACGGAGCGTATTCGCTTTCGTATATCGCGTATTTTTTGTATTCCTCAAATCCAAAAAGGCCTTCGGGAATTTCCAAAATGTCCTTGTCTTGAATTTGAACTGTAGTTCCGATTTTAGTTTTGACATCCATGTTGCAAAATCTCCTGACCTAAATTAACGCATGTAGTTGAGCAAGCTGCTTGAGTACATTTTTCCGGCTACGCTGAGCGAGGCTTGGTGAACGTAGTCCATCATCTTCATGTCGGTGACGGCCTTTGTAAAGTCAAGGTCGCCTTCGGTGGCGATCATCTGCGTCACGTTGAGCGCGGTCTGCGAGTTGCGGGTCACGTTGAGCGAGGCCCTTTCGTAGTTGGAACCGTTCTCGGCGATGCGGGTCACAAGGTTTCCAAGGCCTGCGTCAAGGCTTCCCAAAACGCGGCTTCCGATAGCCTCTTGGTCGCCCTTGAGCATGGCGTTTCGCAAAGCGATCACGCTGTCGAACATGCTTCCGCCCGATACGCGGGTTCCCGTGGCGTAGTTGTAGGGCGGCCTTTGTTCCGTTCCGCTAATTACGCCAAGGTCTGTAAGAACGCTGCCCTCCTCGTCCTTGAGCCAAAGCTGGCGGGCGTCGGTTGTCTGCAAGTGAAGGCCGCGAGTGATCGGGTCAAGGCTTGCCTTTACAGCGGCGTCAGAATTGTTTATCTTTGCGATGACAGCGTAAATGTTGTCGCCGGCAGAAACTTGAATTTCCTTTCCGTCAACAGAAATAAGCGAATCGTTTTGGGCAACCCAGTTTGTCGTGTCGCGGCCGCTGGTCAAAGTTTGCCTGTCGGCCCAGAAAGTGCGGTTTCCGGAATTGTTCACCTCAAGGTATTGGCCTTCGTCAACCTCAACATTGTTGGAGGCCACGTTTCCGTTGTAAATAACTTCCTGAATCATCGGAACGCCTGAGCCTTCCACGTTTCCCATCTCAACTTCAAAGGCGGTTACCTTTGTGTTGGTTCCGGCAAAGAGCGCGTTTCCGTCTTGGTCGACGGCGTTGGCGTTTTGAATCATCTGGCGCAAAAGCTGATCAACTTCGCCCGCCATGTTCTGAAGGTCCTCTTTAGTGTATGTTCCGTGGGCGCCTTGAACGGCAAGCTCGCGCACGCGCTGCATGATTTGCAAAGAGTCGTTCATATAGCCTTCGCGAACGGTAAAGCGTTCGGTCAAGGTTTGCGCGTTTTCCTCAAACTGTTTTACTCGGCCCACAAAAGACTGGTAGCGGACCAAGTGGCCGGCGGCGATCGGGTCGTCGCGCAATTCCTGGATGCGGCGCTGGCTTCCCAACTGGTTGTTGGCCTTGTTAAGCTTGAACTCCTGTATTCTCAATCTAGACTGAACGTCTGTGTCATTCATTCCCGAACTGATTCTTCTCATGCTTTACTCCTTATACTCCAAGGCGGTTGATGACCGTGTCGATCATCTCGTCGATGACAGTCACAAACTTGGCCGCGGCGTTGTAGCCGTGCTGGAACTTCATAATGTCGGCCAACTCTTCGTCGATGTTGACTCCGCTGATAGAGTCGCGCAATCCGCGAAGGTCATCCATAATCGCATGCTGGCTCATAAGGTTTGTCTCGGCCTGCTCTCCCATAAGGCCAACCTTTGTAACCGAGTCGGCAAAGTAGTCGTCAAGCGTTCGCTCGCGGCCGATCATAACTTTTGTGTTCCGGATGCTGGCGATCTCGGCGGCGGCGTTTCCGTCTCCGCTCATCGCGCGGTTGTCGCGGTCGGCGTAGGCCGAGGCTACGTTCATGACGTCGTTCTTGATCACGCCGTTGATTTCAATGTAAGTTGACGGATTTGTGTATGGAGCCACGGCGAACTGCGCGCGGCTTCCGTTTCCGTCGGCGCCCTTAAGGACGTTGACCGCGTCGGCTCCGTTCCAATCGTAGGCGTTCTCCGCCCCGCTTCCGCTAAGGATTCCAGCGTAGCCGGCCAAAAAGTGGCCCGAGTCTTCCACATGGCGGATGACAAAATCCGGGTTTTCTATCGCTTGGCTTGTCGTGGCCTTGAGGACCAAATTGTTGTTGCGGTCAAGGTAGGCCTTGACTTCGCCGTCGGAATCGTTGATGCGGTTTACGACGTCTTCAACGCGGTCCGTCGGATGGTAGGCAACTTGGATCGTTCCTTTGTGGCCGGCCAAAGTCATGACGCCTTCGATTCCGATTTGCTCCTGCGGGTCAAGCGCGTTCGTTCCCGTAAAGCGGAAGGCGTAAGTCTTGTCCTCAACGCCGTCTCCGTCAGAGTCGTAGTTTCCGTTTGTGTTCTCGACGAAGGGGCGGCTTACAAAAAAGTCAAGGCCTGTCGTCTTGTTGGCGCCGACGGCGTTGCGGTGAACGTCGTTTACCAAGTCCGTAAAGTTCATCGTCATTGTGTTCAACGACTGGATTTCGTTGCGAACGTCAACGTCGCGCAATTCTATCAAGGCGCCCAAAGAGCCGCCCTTGACCACCGCTTCGTTGCGGGTGTCGGCCCATACGACGCGAGAGTATCCGTAGTTGTCAACGACTGACTCAACGTCAAAGTTTCTGGCGATTCCGCCCTGGACCAAAATGTGGCCGTCAATGTGAACCATAAACTCGTCTGAGTCGCGCTGGTCGCTTGTGATGTTGGCGATTTTTGAAAGCTTTTCGACGAGCGCGTCGCGCCTGTCAAGCAAGTCGTTGGGGTTGTCGCCCATAGCCTTTGAGCGGACGATTTCCGTTGAAAGGGCGGCGATTTGGTTCGCTATGTCGTTAAGCTGCTCCACGTTGGACTCGATGTCGCTGTTCAAAAGGTTTCCGATTCCTGTCAAAGCCTTGTCGCGGTTTTGGATTGAGTTCACTAGCGATTGGCCGCGGGAGACGACAGCCTCGCGATGGGCCTGGCTTTCCGGGTTGAGCGAAAGTTCCTGCCAAGACTCCCAAAACTTGTCCATTGTAGTGCGGACAGAAACGTCGTCGGGCTCGTTGTAGACTTGCTCCAACATCGTGTAGTACTTGCTGCGGGTGTCCCAGTAGCTTTCCTCGTTGCTTTGAGCCACGATGCGCTGGTCAAGCATTTCGTCGCGGACGCGGGTGATGCTTTCCGCTTCCATGCCCTGGCCAATTTGTCCGGGAACTTCGGCGCGGCTAAGGTCGGGCCTGTAAATGGGGTCAAAGGACTTTAGCTGGACGCGCTGGCGCGAATAGCCTTCCGTGT
>JBGUQT010000086.1:0-47656 GCA_045131275.1 Treponema sp. | reverse complement strand
CTACACCGACCATAACGTCCGCGCCGCGCTGGGCTTTCCTTGCCAGCTGGAAGCGCTTGACCAAGACACCCAAGAGTTTGAATACTTAATGATGAACTTGCGAACCCGGCGCGGCGCGAGCGCGGCCGAATACAAGGCGCGTTACGGAGGCGACCTTGCCGCGCGGCTGGACCACGTTCCGAAAGGCGTCACTGGCCAAAATGCCGGGGCGGCCGCATGGTTGGAGCGGACAGAGCGCGACGGAGACGTCTTTTACGCGATGACGCGCGAAGGCCTTTTGTTCTTAAACCGATTTTTGGAGGAGCTATGAAACTTTTTATCTTTGATATGGGCGGAGTCGTAACCACAAACGCCAGCGAAGCCCGCGGCCGCCCCGCCGCCGCCCTTGGCGTTACGCAAGAAGAAATGGACAACGCGACAGGCGATCTCTTTGACCAGCTTACAGTCGGAAAAATCAGCGTAAAAGAATTCTGGAAAACTGTCGGCGACCGCCTTGGAAAGAAAATCGACACGGATTATTTTCACTTGTTCTTCCACCCTGTGTTGAACGAAGGAACAAAAAAAATAATTTTGGCCTTGCGAAAAAAAAGCTTCCGCGTCGTTTGCGGAACGAACACAATCGAATCGCACTACCTTAACCACATTACGCGCGGCGACTACGCTTTTTTTGACCAAACCTACGCGTCGCAAATGATGGGCGTAAAAAAGCCCGACCCGCAATTTTGGAAAATGATTTTGGACGCCGAAAAATGCACGCCCAGCGACGCCTTCTTTACCGACGACCTAGAAGCCAACGTCCAAGCCGCCGCCGCTCTTGGCATTCACGCCGTTCAATTTACCGACGCAAAGGACTTGCGGCGGGCGATAAAAGAATTTTTGCGTGGCTAACTAGTTTGCGCCGGCTTCCGCCTTCAGCCATAGCGCGGGAACGATTCCTCCGATCGCAGAGTCTACCCGGTCCGAGTCGCAGCCATATCCAAAATCGGTGACGCAATAGGCGTTGTCTTCAAAGGAATAACTTGGAGACCTAAGCCACCACCAGCCGCCGTAACGACCAGGAGCGTCTTGGCGGACTCCTTGAGCCATCGCAAAGTCAGTCGGAGCGCGGATTCTAGCGCTTCCTGCTCCATAAGCGTCGTAAACGCTAAAGCCATAAGCGCTTTTTGTCGCTTCCCGCTCGCTTAGCAAAAAGATCTTGTCGCTTGTGTCTTCGCAAGAATATGCGTTTTTACCGCCGTTCCACAGGACGCCCCGTGTGTCGGGATTTGTCGAACGCGCGCTGTTGTCCACTGCGGTTCTTTGGATCCGCTCTTGTTCGTCCGCGGAAAAAGCCGTTTTCAAAAAAGTCTCGTTGAGCCAAGCGCGGACGCGGCTATGCTTGTAGTTATTGGAAAATATTTTTTGTCCGCCAATAGTCCGCGTACCGTCCGCCTCGTCGCAGTAAGAGCCAGAGGCCAAAATATTTTCGGAAAGCAAAAGCCGAAAGCCTTTTTTGTCTTCCAAAACCCGCCAAGTTATCGGCTCAACCTTAAACCAGTCTTGGCCAAGCCGCGCGTAAAGGGCTCCGTCGCTTCCCTTGCAATAATCAAAGGCGCCGACAGTCAAAGGCTCGCTCTGGTCAATCTCAACTTCCTCGGCGGCGCGAGTCTGCGGCCACAAGCCAAATTCCATGTAAGTCCAAACCGGCCCGCTTTGCCAACTAAAATTAGAAAGAAAAGAAAGCGCCGCCGGAACTCCAACCAACGCGAGCGCCATAAATATTAAGGGCAAAAATTTCCTTATGGATTTGTTCATTCCGCAAAGATTATTAAGCGGAGGCCCCGCTTTTGTCAAGGCGCGATGTTGACCTATGGCGCGACGATTTTGATGGGATTGAAAAGATATAGTAATACTATGAGAATTCAAGTCCCTCTTCGGGTAAATTAATTCAGCCCCAACTCTTGTTTGAAATATTGCAAAGCGCAGTATCTAAACCTTGGATTTGGCGGAATGTCCGGATTGTTTTTATGGCGGATTACATCTTTCTTATAATCCGCGACAAACTTTGAAAAAGCAAGCTTGATTTCTCTTTCTTTGAATTTTATATAATTAAATTCCTTATGTTCAATTTCTGGAAACCTCGTAGAATCAATATAATCGTCTCTCACGATTACAACTGCTTTTGTATAATCAAGACCAGAATTGGTCTGCGGATTGCTTTCGTAACAGTCCTTTGTTTTATGCAAATGCGTTCTTATCGGAATGGCGAATTTGCGGTCTTCAATTTCCACGACAATAATAATGTAAGGACGAGTTTCCCCCTTGTCCATTATTTCAGAGCAATCCTTGTATTTTTGGTAAAAGAGCGAAGATAAATACCTTAATTCCATTTTTAATCCTAAAGAAAAAGCCCTGCAGCACAAACCACAGGGCTCCCTCAATCGAGCTTTATTTTGTTAGCCGGGTCAGGCTCTCCGACCCCAATCATCTATCGGATCTTATTTATTTAGCCAGGACGAGCCCTACGTCCTCAATCTATTTATAATATACAATACATTTGCCTTGTTGTCAAGGAAAAAATTCAGCGCATTCCTCTGTGACTTTTTTACATTTTTCTAGGGATAATTTTATAAGTTTTTCACACTTTTCTAGGGATAAAATTGCCGATTTCCTACACTTTTCTAGGGATAAAAAGCTTTATGATCAAAACTCCATATAACTTTTTGAGTCTTTTAAAATCTCGTAGACTTGCGCTATGGCCTTGTTCATTCCTTTGAGACGGCGAGACTTTGGAACGCGCTCATCAGTGGAAATGTCCTTAAAAATCAAGCCGCTCTCTTCCCCGGCACGATTCATAAAATATAGAATCTTTAGTATATTGGCTTCATTTTTAGTAAAGTCGCGGCCAACGCGCCTTTTGCCAATCAAAAAGCGACGCTTGGCGCATTCGTTCAACTCGTAGAAGTACGCGTTTAAAAGCCGCCGCTGGTAATGCAAGTTTTGGTCGTTGCTGACAGAGCTAGCGTTTTCGACCTCGTTCTTGAAATGCCGCTCATATTCTCTTTTGATTTTGCTTGCATCGCGATTACAGTCGTTTACAAAAAATTGGACTAGACCTTGAACGGCAGCGGCCACATCGTAACTACGATAGTCAGAAAGCAGTTGCGAATACCGCTGTTCCCATTTTATTTTTTCGGGAATGTAAATGGCAATGGCACAAGCTGCGACGCCAACAATGATTTGAATTAAAGACAGAATATCTGGAGTGTCCATCATAAATCTGCAACTGCACTTGCGTAGGCTTTGAAGATGTCGGCGACGGCTTTATTTTTTGGGTAATATTCTGTCATGGTTTTCTCATCTTCTATAGTTTCGTTAAGTTTAGACTCCCCCTCTTTCAACAAAGATTTCAGTATGTCCTTTTCGCATTTTAATCCGCAAAGCTTTTTCCTTTTCAGTTCGTTTTTATTTACGTTTATTGCAAGCAACGAAACACAAATAATCGTGACAGCAAGAACACAAGAAACGCAGATTATAAAAGTTATGAACGCCGCCGAACTATTTGTTGAGTACTCAATGGCTTCCTCAATTTTTCTTTCCGCAGGGATTTCTCCATAAAAGAGGACAACAAACAAAGCAACCCCGATAACAATTACTACAACTGACATAACACAAGATATACTATTTAACTTACACGCAAAGGATTCATCATATTTATTGCAAGAATTCTTTTCCGACAAATCTACATTCTATCCTTTAATAAAAGTGGAACAACACCATTTTTATATTTAACATTATCATTAAACAGCTTTCCTTCCGCCGAAACACAAGCTACATCTGTGCGAGTACTTTTATCCAGCTCTCTCGTCCACCATAGATTATAAATATCATAATAGTTACCCTGCGGTGCTCCGCACGCCTTGGCATAATCAGTCGGCTTTCGTTTTCGTGCATCATCGTGATTATTCCAAGCTGATAAAAAACCGTAATTAGTATTTAGCAACAGACTTTCTGTAGCAAGATCAACCGCGTCCATTCCAGTATACTCTCTTTCAAAAGCTGTTTGAAAAAAACCTTTCCCATCAAATTCACTCACTATATCAATGACTTTGAAGTTTTCCCTTACATTATATTTTATACCGTTTAAAAAGGCGCGAATTCTACTTTCGTTATAGTTGTTTGGATTTACCACAGACACATTAGTCATAATATTTGAACTAATATAACTGTCACTCCATACACATGCATCAAGCACATTCTCTGCAAGTAAAAGCGCTGAATTGATAACACGCCATTTAATTGGTTCAACCTTAAAATATTTGTAACTGTTCGCAGATTCGATTTGAACTGACACTCCATTACTATAAAAAACCCAATCCTTTGCACACGCCTTTTCTTGCACTTTTACGTACCATTCACCATCGCTACCCTTGTAATAATTGAACATGCCGACTGTTTTTGAATCATTTTCATTCACTTCAACATCATCAGATTTAATTGTCTGTGGCCACAAACCAAAAGTCGCATAACTTCCTTTTGTTCCAAAACAGCCGTCAGTTCCTTTTGGAAAGACGGTATACTCACCGCAAGCAGCTAAGGACTTAAAAGATGCAACCACAATAACATTTTGTGCAGGCATTATGAATGTTCGAGCATTGCCATTTCCTGAAACCGTAATAGAAATAGTTCCTGCAGTCACTAAAATTGATTCCATCTTGTAACCATTTGCAGGATTTATTGAAAGCGTGATTTCGGTTCCTTCCGAAGCGAAATAAGAGTTCGCAGTTATACTTCCATTTTCAAAAGAGTCAATAGAAATGGTATAAGTGTTTTTCTTAAATACAGCAGACACCGTTACATTGCTCGCTGGCATTATGAATGTATATTTTGTCCCGTCAGCAGCTTGTGTCGTAGCAACCGAATTTCCACTAGCGTCTCTGATAGAAATTGATTCGCAAATATAGCGAAGACTTGGTGAAACAGTCAACGTTATTTCAGTTCCAACTGTTGCAGCTGTCGCGCTTGCAGTCACAGTTCCATTTTCAAAAGTTCCACAAGTTATCGAATAATTTATTGCGTTAAAGCTCGCCGTTACAGTAACATTTTGTTCTGGCATAGTAAATTTTCCATTCGCAGGTATCAAATTCGAACCGTCAGCGGCAGTCACATTATAAGAAATGAACTTATAGCCCGCGCTCGGAGTCACAGAAAGCGTTATTTCTGTTCCTGCCGGCGCGGTTGCAGGAGTGGCGGTAACAGTTCCATGCTCATTGACAGGAATTTTTACACTATAAACAGGGACAGCTGACCACAAAGCGTAAAGGGTTGCGTCAGCAGTAGCGGTATACGCCGCTCCATCAGAGTAGGACGCAGTCGTCGCATTAGCTTCTGTTCCCCAGCCCGCAAAGTTAAATCCATTCTTGGAAAAGCCGAGTTCAGCTATCGTCTTTAAAGCCTGTGATGTTCCAACAGTAAATGTCTGCGTCGCTGTGGTTGGATTTTCACTTCCGTTGTTGGCGTTAAAAGTTATGGTGTATGTGACTGGCGTTGGAGTTTGCGTTCCGCCACCATTGTCAGTTCCAGTTGTTGTTGGTGTGGTCGTAGTTTCTCCACCTGAAGGAGCCGCGGCGTCAGACGAACCGCCCCCGCTTGAATTGCTGCAAGAAAACAAGACCAGAACGAACGATGCCAAAAAAACAAGCAAAGTTGACTTAAAAAAACTGTTCATACACACATCTCCTTGACGCTTTTTAGGCGTAAATTGCGACCTAAAACACAAAATATGTTTAAATAATACATCTTTTTATGTTAAATTGCAACATTTTTCATTAAAAATGTCGTGAATTATCATTCCGAAATGGCCAAATTTGATAAAAAATAGAAGAATGACCTCGGATGACATTCAAAATCGGCTTGGCGAAAATGTCAGGCGGCTGAGAAAAGAAAAAAAACTGACCCAATTCCAACTTGCGGAAAAAGCGGACCTTTCGGAAGATACCGTAAAGAACATAGAACTTTCAAGATGCTGGACAAGCGACAAAAACCTTGCCAAAATCACGCAAGCGCTTGGCGTGGACATTCACAGCCTTTTCATCCCTGTTCCATCCTCATTCAACAAAAAAGACTCCGAAGACAAAAAGAAGATAAAAGAAAACATATTGGAAAATTTGCGGCAGTTCCTTGAAACAAGCCTAAAAGAAATAGAGTCCGAATAATTCCCCCTCCTCTAGAATTTCCCCTCGCATTGCGCTATTGCAAAGCCCGCGAAGGCGGGCGTTTGAATAAACTTCCTCTAGCAAAAGCGCATGAAATGCGCTACAATTCCCTCATGCCCGAAAACGCAAATCAAAACGACATCGTTTATTCCGTAACCCAGCTTACAAGCATAATCAAAGATGTCATTGAGGGCAGCTTTCCAGAAATCATACTTGAAGCCGAAATCTCAAACTACAGGCCCAGCTCCAGCGGCCACGTTTATTTTGTCTTAAAGGACGCGGGAGCGCAAATCGCGGCGGTCATGTGGAAGGGAACGGCGGCGCGCTTGTCGTTCGCTCCCAAAGACGGAAACCTTGTCCGCGTAAAAGGAAAGCTTACAGTCTACCCCGCGCGCGGCAACTACCAAATCGTAATCAGCTCAATGGAATTGGCAGGAAGCGGAAACATCCTCCTTATGCTTGAGGAACGGAAGAAAAAGCTTAACGCCGAAGGCCTCTTTGACGAGGCGCGCAAAAAGCCCCTTCCCGCTTTTCCTGACACAATCGGAGTGGTCACAAGCCCCACAGGCGCGGCCTTGCGCGACATCCTTCAAATTACCCGCAGGCGAAGCAAGTACGTAAACGTAATTTTGTTTCCGGCCATCGTGCAGGGAGACACAGCCGCCGCGAGCATCGCGCGGCAAATACAAACCGCCAACGACTACAATATGTGCGACGTTTTGATCGTAGGACGCGGCGGCGGATCCTTGGAAGACTTGCTTCCCTTTAGCGAAGAGATTGTCGTCCGCGCCGTGGCCGACTCAAAGATTCCTGTCATCAGCGCGGTTGGCCACGAAATTGACTGGGCCATATGCGACTTCGCGGCCGACAGGCGCGCTCCGACGCCTTCCGCAGCCGCGGAACTTGCAGTACCCGTATTGGACGACGTCCTTTACTTTTTTGAGCAAAAAGAGGCGGAGTTTGAAACGGAGATAAAAAACCGCGTTCAAAAATTGCGCCTTATGATTCAAGAATTTTCGCCAGAAAATCTGGAGCTTAAATTCCGTTCCATCGAACAGCCCTTGCTGCAGCGCTTTGACGACGCCAAGGACGACTTGACCAGCAATATGGAAGAAAGAATCAAGGACGCGCGTCAAAAGTTGGAGAAGCAAATTTTGGTTTTGGAAAACGCAAATCCTGCGGCGCTTTTCCAGCGAGGATATTCTATGGTTCGCGACGCGGCCACAGGAAAGATCGTCCGCTCGTCAGAGGAAGTCTCGAAAGGTTCTAAGATAGAAATAGTTCCCGCCAAGGGAAAAATCATAGCCACGGTTGACGCTATAGGAGAATAAATGAAAAACTTTGAAGAAAACTTGGACAGGCTTGAAGAAATCAGCCGCTCGATAAAGGACCCCAACGTAAAGCTTGAAGACGCTCTCAGCGCCTTTGAGGAAGGAATCAAGCTTGCAAAGGGAATGGAAAAAGAAATCGACAAAATCGAAGGAAAGATTCAAGTCTTGATGAACCAGCCTGTGGCCAGCGCGGGCGACAGTCCAGAATTGGATTTGTTCAGCGGAGCGGACGAATCGAGCGGTTCCGCAGGGGCTCCGACATCGGGCTTGAGGCAGTAAGATTTTGCAAGACCAAAAGGCCGCCGCTTCCGTTCCACAAAGAGAGATTCGCATCCTCAACGCGGAGACCGCGCGAAAAATCGCGGCCGGCGAGGTCATCGACCGCCCAGCGTCAATCATTCGCGAGACTTTGGACAACTCTGTCGATTCCGGCGCGACGCAAATCAACGTTGAAATCGACGGCGGCGGCATAGACAGAATCCGCGTTCAGGACAACGGCTGCGGAATGAGCCGCGAAAACCTTTTGATGGCCGCCCACCCCCACGCCACGAGCAAAATCTCGACAGACACAGACCTCCTTAACCTTACGACCCTTGGCTTTAGAGGAGAGGCGCTTGCCTCAATCGCCGCGGTCTCCCGCCTTACAATCACAAGCGGCGAATGGAAAATGCGCTGCTCGATAACAGAAGACCATATTTTGGAACCCTGCGCGGCTGTTGAGGGAACGATAGTATGCGCCGAAAACTTGTTCGAGAATTTTCCGGCGCGCCGCCAATTCTTAAAGCGGCCGGCAAGCGAAACAAAAATGTGCCGCCAAACTTTTTTGGAAAAAGCCCTGCCCCGCCCCGACATCGCCTTTAGGCTTACGGTTGACGGCCAAATGCGAAACGACTTTAGGGCGGGCCAAACTTTAAAGGAACGCTTTTGCGTGGCGCTAGACATTCAGCAAAGCCCCGACTTGTTCTACGAAATAAAGGGCAAGGGCGCGGACTTTTCGTTTAGCCTTGTGATCGGCGATCCATGCGTGGCGCGACAGGACCGCAAGGACATTTACATTTACGTCAACGGGCGGCGCATCGCCGAATACTCTTTGGTCCAAGCAATTGAATACGGAACGCAGGGCTACTTTCCAAACGGAACGCATCCCGCCGCCGCCCTTTACGCGCAAGTCCGACCCGACATGGTTGACTTTAACATTCATCCGGCAAAAAAAGAGGCGCGCTTTAAAGACATCGCAGGCCTGCACCACGAAGTAAGCTCTTCGCTGCGGGAATTTTTCCGCGCCCTAAGCGTAAAGCAAATGAAGGCGGATTTGGGCGGAACGGAATCTCAGGCGCAAAACGATTTTTTCTTCAACCAAGAACCGATTGCAAGCCCAAGAAGCGCCGTTTCTTCGCTAGGAACGCAATCATACACAAGCCCAAGAAGCGCGGCCTCTTTGGCGGACTTGGCCGGCGCTGCCGCCCCGAAGTCTTGGTCTGGAACTCCATCATACGGAGCCGGCCGCGCGCCCCGCATATCGGAACGGCCGCAAAGCCTCCGCGTCGCAAGCCCCGGCACAGTTTCGGGGAGCCTAGACGTTTTGGACGCGACGGCAGTTTCGGCCAACCAAAACATTCAGGGCTCGGCCGCCTCTTTGGCTTACGAGCAAGCATCGACCGCGGCGGACTTTCGCTACATCGGCCGCGCGCTGGGAACCTTTATCATCGTGGAAAAGAATAAGGCGCTTTACTTTGTTGACCAGCACGCAGCGCACGAACGCTACTTGTTTGACAAAATAATGAACGGCCAAGAGCAAAGACAGCCGCTCCTTGTGCCGGAAAAAATCGAGTTGGAAAGCGAGGCCGACGACCAATACATGGAATCCATCGCGGACGGCTTAAAGCGCTATGGCTTTGAATGCCAGCGGACCGGCGACGCGCAATGGACTTTTACAGCGTTCAACTCAATGTGGAAGGGCGGCATAGTCGAGCTAAAAAAATTGATTTTTGAAAAGCGCGTAGACCCCAAGGAATTGATAAGAAAAATCGCCGCGATGGCCGCCTGCCGTTCCGCCGTAAAAGACGGAGACGTGATTGACGACGCCGCGGCCATTGACTTGGTCCAAAAAGCCTTTGACCTTCCGGACCCCCACTGCCCCCACGGCCGCCCCTGCTGGACGGTCGTGACAAAAGAAAAGCTTTTTGAGCTTGTAAAGAGGACCTAGCCCTAGCGCTCGTTGGACGCACCCGCAGTCGCGGCCAAAAGCGAATCAACTTCGGACTTGCGGTAAGTCGGATTCTTTTGCTGCAAAATCTTAAGGTAGCCTTGGGCGTTGGCAGTGTCCTTTAGCGCGATGTAAACCTTTGAAAGCTCAATGTAAGAGTCGTAGTTGTTTGGATCGGCGTTAAGAAGGTCCAAATAGCATGTCTTTGCGTTCTCAAAGTCTCCGGCTTCGGCATAGCACTTGGCCAAGTTAAAGCGAACGGTTTGGTCCTTGGGACTTTTCTTTAGCGCGTTCTGGAAATGCGTTATGGCGTTTTGGTAATCTTTCTTCGCAAGATACGCGGATCCCAAATTGTTTTCAAGCTCAAAGCTCTTTTCAACCTTATAAGCGTCAAGGAAGAAAGCCAGCGCCATGTCCGCGTCCGGAGGATTCATAGCCATGAACATTACGCCAAGGTTTGTCTTTGTCTTTGCGTTGTCGGGATCCAAGGCAAGGACTTCTTTGTAAAGCTCAATCGCCCTTGGCTCGTTCTTCATCGCCTCTTCTATCAAACCGTAATTGTAAATTATGTCAGCCTTGGACTTGTCGCTCTTAATCGCGTCCTTTTGCTCGTACGAAAGTTTTGCGTACTTTTCCGCGTCGGCGTATTTTTTTTGCTGGTAAAGGCAAAGCGCCAAGTTGTAGTAAGTGATGGGATCTTTGTCGCCGGGCTGCAAGAGGGCCACGGCCTTTCGATGGCAGCTTTCGGCCTTTACGTAGTTTCCTTGGCTTGAATAAACGACGCCGCACTCGTTCAAGGCCGCGCGGTTTACCGGATCCAAAGAGATTACTTGGTTGTAGCAGCTTATCGCGCCGTTCTTGTCCTTGTAAACTTCGTTAAGGACCCTAGCCTCTTCCAAGTAAGCCTTTGAGTTTTGCGGATTCGCGGAATGAGCGTTTCTAAACGAAGCCAAGGCTTCCTTGTTCAACTTTAACTTTCTGCAAGTCATTCCCAAGTTGTAATGGGAAAGGTCAAACTTGTTGTTGTACTTTATGGAAGTTTCAAAGGCGGAACGTGCGGCCGTGTATTTATTAAGCCTGTATTGAGCGCGGCCCAACTGGTAGTAGTACATGTAATTGTCTGGATCGTTCTTGGCGGCGGCTTCCAATTCCTTGGCGGCTTTTTCCCAATCCTTTGAGTCGATGTAGTTCATTCCCAAAATGTAATGGCTTACAGGATCGTTGGGATTGTTCTTAAGCGCTTGGTTGACGTAAGAAAGAGCCTCCCTGTTAAGCTTTGCCTTGCGGCTTGGATCTTTCTCAGTCTGAGAAGCCTCGAACAAGGCGCTTGCGACTTCGCTGTACTTTGCGGCCGAAAAAGCCGGTTCGCCTTCGGAAAGCGGAAGCTGAGCCACCGCGTTCTTAAAGTTGCCCAAGGCGCTGTCAATGTTGCCCGTGTTAAGGTCGGCCTTTCCAGCCGCGATCTTTTCGTTTATGCCGGAAATCTTTGACTTAAGGGCGGCGTTCTTTTGCGCCAAGGCTTCTTCGGCGGCCTTGCGCTCGGCCTCTTCTTTTTTCTTCAACTCTTCGGCGGCCTTCTTTTCGGCGGCGGCCTCGGCGCGCTGGGCGTCTTGGCTTTGGCGCTGCTGCTCAAGAAGGTCGTTTATCATTTGCTGACTGCGCTCGTTTTGCTCGCGCAAGGCCGCGGTCAACTCGTCGGTGTCGATGTTTATGTTGTAGGAGGAATCGCCGGGCTGAACGACTATGTTTTGGGCGGCGGCCTGGTCGTCGCTGGCCTTCTTTTGCTTTATCGCCTCGTCCAAAAGCCTGTCGGCCTCCTCGTCGTCGGGGTTGGAAATCAAGAGGCTGTTCAAAAGGTCCATCGCCTTGTCGTACTGGCCCTTGTCCAAATACTTTTGCGCCAAAGCCAAAGTGTTTTGCCTGGCGGAATTGCCTCTTGCCCCGGAAGACGATGCGGAGCGAGCGATTCCCCTGATTCCAAAGAAAAGGAGCAGCAGAACCAAAATAGACGCCGCCGCGATAATTACAATCTTTTTCTTTTTTGTGTCGTCTCGGATGTCCAAAAGCGGAGCCATCAAGGAATTGCTTTCGCCGTAAAGCTCGTCAACGCTTTTTTTTGCCGGAGCCTTGCGGGCCGCGGACGTTTTGGGAGTCGCAGCCGCCTTTGTTTTGGCCGCGGGCTTTTTGGCAGCCGCCGTTTTCGCGCTCGCGGCCTTTTTTGAGGCCGAAGGCGTTTTTGCCGTTTTTGAAGCCGGCGCGGTCTTTTTTGCCGGAGCCGCCTTTGTTTTTGAAGCCGTCTTGGGCTTTGCGCTTTCACTTTTTTTCACTGCCATTTCTCTCCCCCAGTTTACAATTCATAATTAATCAATGTCGGAATCGTAGTCATATCCCATAGACTCTTCCGCGTCGGCGCTCATGTTGGTGGTCTCGCCGCCTTCGCGCAAGGAGCCCGCGATTTCCTCAAGCATCTTTCTGCGCCTTTCTTCCTCTTCCGCCTTTTGCTGGGCCGCAAGGCGCTCGCGCTCGGCCTTTTCCCGGGCCAAACGCTCCTCCTCCCTCTTGACCCGCTCGGCTTCCTCGGCGGCCAAACGCTCGCGCTCGGCTCGGGCGGCCAACTCGCCTTCTATCAAGGCGATAATCCTTTCGATTTTGGGCCTCTGCTCGTCGTCGGGCCTTAAAACCAAAAAACGCTTGTAGTCAACGACCGCCTCGGCCAGTTTGTCCAGCTTAATCTCGACGTTGGCCTTGTTCAAGAGGGGCGCGGCGTAAGCCGAATCGGCCACAGAAGACATCGCGTAGGAATCCAAGGCTTCCTGCCACTTTTGAAGGGCAAAATACGCGTTCCCCAAGTTAAAGTAAAGGAGTTTCTTATTGGTTCCGCCCGCGCTGGTTCCCTTTTTAAAGGCCTCGACGGACTTTTCGTAGTTTCCTATTTGATAGTAAGAAAGGCCCAAATAGTTGTATTCCTCCGGGAGCGGATTGCCCGAAGCGATGTCGGCCTCCAAAAAAGCGATCGCTTCAGCCGGCTTGTTTTGCTCAAAAAGCTTCATTCCCTCGCGCTTTTCCTGCGCCAAAAGGGACTGCGCGAAGACCGCGGCAAAAACAAGGGAAAAAATTAAGGGCTTAAATCTATTGAGTTTTATTCTCATATATGGCATAATTACATAAATTAACGGTTTTTTCAAGCGGCAACAAAATCAATTTTTCACAAAAATCAGTTGTTCGCCGCATAAGCCGCAACATTCGCGCGCGTCAAGACTCGCGCGAACAGCGGTATTGCTATATGGGAGCGAGTTGTCATGGAAGTGGCGCAGTTAGTGGGAATCATTCTTTTGTGCGCGGTCGTTGGTTTGCTGCTTATCTTTGTAATCAAGAATGTAGCGGCGCCAAAAAAGGTCGAGGGCGTCCAGCGCTATCTTAAGCAGGGAAGAGTCCAAGCGGCCATAAAGCTGGCCAAAGCCATTCTCCAAAAAGACCCCAAAGACTATTTGGCCCACTACTACTTGGGCAAAGCTTACTTGGCCGACAACAAAAACGAGCTTGCCTTGATGGAACTAAAGTACGTTGACCAAAACGGCATTTTTGACAACCGCTTGCCGGAGCAGCAGTTCCGCAAGGCCATCGCGGCCCTTTACTCCAAGTTCAACCAGCAGGAAGACGCGCTAAAGCAATACCTCCTTTTGACAAAGCTTGAGCCGACAGTGGCCGACAACTACTTTCAAGTAGCGCAAATCTACGACAACAACAACCACCCGGACATGGCCTTGGGCTTTTACGACAAGACCCTCAAATACGACAAAAGGAACGTCAAGGCGCACGCCGCGATGGGCCTTTTGCTCTACCGCGCCAAGCAAGTCAACGAAGCCAAGCGCGAGATAGAGATGGCCATAAAGCTTTCGCCCGACACTTTCTCAACCTACTATTATCAGGGAAAGATTTTAAAGGACGCAAAGGACTACCCGGGCGCCATCCGTTCATTCGAAAAGGCCCAGCGCGATCCCCAGTACCGCCAAAAGGCTTTGATAGAAAGCGGCTCCTGCTACATGATGGGAAACAGCATTGACAACGCGATGAACTGCTACGAACGGGCCATCAGCGCCGACAAGGACGGAAGGAATCCCGAAACCCTGTACGCCCGCTACTTCTTGGCCGCCTGCTACGAAAAGAACCATAAAATAGAAAAGGCCATCGAGCAATGGCAAAAGATCGCGGCCAAGCAAAAGAACTTCCGCGACGTTGGCCAAAAGCTGGCCGAATACAAGGACTTGCAAGCTAACGACTCCCTCAAGGAATACTTGACCTCAAGCGAAGCCGAATTCATAGAAATCTGCAAGAACGCCTGCGTCAAGGGAATGACCCTGCAGCCGCAGCAGTGCGAGCAAAAAAAATGGGGCTGCCAAATCATCGCCACAGACGCGGGCAACGCCGACTGGCGCTCAGTGCGCAAACAGTCCTACATGCTTTATTTTTACAGGGAAGCCAATCCGCTTGAAGACTCTGTGTCAATCAAGGCCTTGGACGAACTTAAGAGCAAAAACTGCACAAAGGCTTACATACTTTCAAGCTCGGGCTTTACCCACACGGCAAAAAAAGCCGCGGAAGGCCGCCCGCTTGAGCTTTTAGGCAAAGACCAATTGGAAAAGATTTTGGACAAAGCCTCCTGACCATGAAGATTCTTTGCGTTTCGGACGAAATCGACCCCTTTATCTACACCCCGACGGTCAAGCAATCGTTCGGCGACGTCGGCGCTGTATTGTGCGCGGGCGACCTTCCCATGGACTACATCGATTTCATCGTCTCAACGCTCAACAAGCCAACCTACTTTGTCTTTGGAAACCACAACCTGTCTGAATACAAATACTACACCCGCGAATTTTCCTCCTCGTCGTCCTTGGCGGACCAAAACTCAATGGAAGCCCAGGCGGCGCATTCGCACGGAGCCGTTTACTTGGGCTTTAAATGCGCGGCGACAGAAATAATGATAGAGGATCCCAAGACAAAAAAGAAGCGCCCTCTTTTGATCGCGGGCGCTCCGGGCTCGATAGACTACAACCACGGCCAATGCCAGTTTACCGAAGGCCAAATGCGCTGGAAGCTTTTAACAATGGCTCCCAGGCTTTTATGGAACAAAATCCGCTACGGAACATACTTGGACATTTTCTTGACGCACGCGGCGCCCAGAAAAATTCACGACAAGGACGACCCCTGCCACAGGGGCTTTGAGTGCTTCCACAATTTCCTAAAGAAGTACCAGCCCAAGTTCATGGTGCACGGGCACATCCACCTTTACAACCAAAACGAGGAACGGGTCGGCGTTTACTACAACACAACCGTGGTCAACGCCTTTAGCCACCACGTGATAGAAATATAAATATGGCGGACTTAGGCATATCCACAAAGTCAGAGGAAGATTTCTCAAAAGTCAGGAACAAGGCCCTGTTCAACAGCATCCAGCACCTTCTTTCGCCGGAGGAAACGCAGCTGATTTCATTGACCGACATCAAGGAGCTGCTGCACCCTGACAACGAAGTCTACGCTGGAATGCAAGTCGTTCCCGTCGAAAAGATAATCGGAAGCGAAGGCCGCTACAACGACTTTGACAACTTGTTCTTCCCAAAGCACTCGCACTTAAAGAACCGCTGGCTGAACATAGACAAGGCCTACATGAAGGGTGTGATACTGCCCGCCGTGACCTTGTACGAAATCGGCGGCGTTTACTTTGTCCGCGACGGAAACCACCGCGTGTCGGTGGCAAAGGCCCGCGGCGTGGAATTCATAGACGCCGAGGTCACCAGCCTGCGCACGGAAATCCGCCTTACGCCCGGCAAGTCGATGGAAACGATAATCAAGCAAATCATCGCCTACGAAAAGCGACTCTTTTACGCAAAGACAAACTTTGGCGACATCACCGGCGACTGGAGCCTGGACTTTACGACCGCGGGCCAATACGACGTGATTTACAACCACATCCTCACCCACAAGTATTACATCAACCAAAAGCAAGTCGAAGAAATCTCGATGACCGACGCGATAATGTCTTGGTACAACACCGTTTACATGCCCGTGGTGAACACAATCATCCAGCACAAAATAATGAAAAAATTCCGCCGCCGAACCCTTTCGGACCTTTACGTTTGGCTCATAAAATACTGGGACGAGCTAAAGAAGGCCATGGGCGAAGACTTGCCATTGGACAAGGTTTTGGAGGACTTTAGCCACAACTATTCCGAATCAATCTCCGCCAAAATAAAAAACTACTTAAAAAAGGTATGGTTAAAACGCCGCTCCTAAAAAAAAATTCGGCCTAAAAAAAAAATTTTCTTGACGATTTCGCTATACCTGTGTTACAATAATAGAAATTAAATTTGTGGAGAAGTCCATCTTGCAGCCTATTGACAAATTTGCATACATACCCCTTTACGCGGCCGCGGCGTTGATTGCGGCTACGCTTATATTCTTGTTCATCGCCTCTGTCAGAAAAACGTCAAAGGTCAGTTTTGTATTTTTCCTTTCATTGGCATGTGTTTTGGCCGGAGCGGTTTTCACGGCCATGCGCCCCAACGTGATTTTCTTCTCGTTCACGCTTGCGGCGGCGGCGCTCTTGCTTTTGCCCTACGCGGCCATAAAGGCATTCACAAACAAGGACGGCAGCGAAGCCGAGGAAGACGGAAAGCCCGGCGCCATTAGCGGCGGAAAAAGATTCAACGTCGTCTACGAAGAAATCGACAGAACGCTTTCCGACATTCAAAAGGAACTTTTGGGCCGCGCGGCGGAATCGATTTCCGCCCCCGGAGCCATAGACTCCATCTTGGAATACTATACCAAGCAAATGATTGAATACACGCACGCCGACGGATCGATGGCGCTCTTGCTGGACGACTTTGACGACGTGCTTTCCGTCAAGCATTTGGAAGGCTCGTTCGTTCCGCCCTACTTGCTGCCGGAAAACATTCCGCACAAGCAGAACCGCGTTGACATGAGCATGAAGTACGCGCAGTTCCCCCTTAAGGACAACATCTTTGGAGAAATTCTTTCGGGCTCAAAGGCGGAGCTGATTACAGAACCGACAAAAGACGACCGCATCGTTCAAAACGAGAAGGAAGACTTCCTCAAGTGCGGATCGTATATTTTCATCCCTTTCATCGCGCAGTCTCAGGCCATCGGCGAGATCGCGCTTAGCCGCGACTTTGGCAACGAGCCCTTTAACGAAAAGGACTTTGAGGTTGCCAAAAAGTTGGCCGACATCATGGCGCTTGGAATCCGCTTGATCACAATCCACAACGACATGCTCGAGCGCTCAAACGACGAAAAGGAAAACGAGATTTCGGCAAGAATCCAAAAGTCTCTTATGCCCGCAAAGCTTCCGTTGCTTCCAGGCATAACAAACGGAGCGTTCTTCTCCAGCGCCGAATCGATTTGCGGCGACTTCTACGATTTGGTCGTGGCGCGCAAGGACCGCATAGCCTTTGTGCTTGGCGACGTCACCGGCAAAAACCTGACCAGCCTTGTAATCATGATTCAAATCCGCGCCATGCTGCGCTTGATAATCAACACTCCGCAGACTCCGGCCACAATCCTTAGCTGGACAAACCGCGGCTTGTTCGGCGAGGCGGACAAAGACCACTTTGCCAGCGTTTCGCTCATCTTCTACGACAGCCTGTCAAAGAAGTTCACCTACTCTTCCGGCGGAACAAACCCGATTTACTTGTTCAAGGCGGCGGACCAGAGCTTTGTTAAAATTTCCGACGACACGATGCCGGTCGGAATGGAAAAGGAAACCGTTTACTCAGACAAGGAAATTGTCTGCCAAAGCGGAGACATTATCGTAACTTGTTCAGACGGCTTGATTGAAGCGCTTAACCTTGACGGCAAGCAGTATTCAGCCGACCGCCTTGAAAAGATTATAAAAGAAAATCATACTTTGGCGGGCAAGGAAATTGCCAAACGCGTCCAAGATGATGTAAAAAATTTCTGCGGAAGCGCCGTCCAGCACGACGACCAAACGCTTCTGTGCATTAAAATCCAATAGGAGGAAGGAGCTCTGTTATGGAACTGAAAATACGTAAAAATGGTGACGTGTATATCATTGACGTCAACGGGGAAATGGATTTGTACAACTCATACAAGCTCAAAGAGTTGGTGATGAAAATGCTCGAAAAGAACGTAAAGTTCTTTGTCATCAACCTCGAGCAAGTTGACTACATTGACTCGTCTGGAATCGGCGCCCTTATTTACATCTGCTCAACCATCAAGAAGATGAACCTTAAGCTAGCCATAGCCAGCGTTCACGGTTCGGTAAAGAAAGTTATCGAATTGACAAAATTAATGGGTTATTTCCCGATGGCCAACAGCGTTGAAGAAGCGTTGTTAATGGTCAAAGACTAAAAATTTTTCTCACAATATACTATAGGAGTATGCAATGGCAGAAGAGACATTGAAATTGTTGCGCTCGGATGACAATGATCCTTTGTTCGACAAAACAAATATGCTTAAGAAGGAATTTCCTTCAGACTTTAGACAGATCCGCTACTTTACTTTGTTGATCGTTCAGGCCGCGCCCGCGGAAATAAAAGACGTAAACCTTTTGGAACAGCAGATTTCAGAAGTTATCAAGAATGCCGTTAAGCACGGAAACAATTGCGACGTTAACAAAAAGGTAACGGTATGGTATTCGTTCAGCCCGACTCACGCCCACCTCATCGTTCAGGACGAAGGCGAAGGCTTTAAGGATTTGGAAAAGTGGAACGAATTCAACAAAAAGCGCATCGAAGCCTTGCACGAGCAAAACTTTGAAATGCTTTCAAACTTCGTTTCGTTCCGCACAAAGCAGTCTGACGACCAGGACGGCGGAAACGCCTTGTTCGCGGCCCTTGAATATTGGGACGGCGGCTTTGTCTACAACGGAAAAAAGAACGCTGTAGCCATGCTCAAGCGCTACCAGCAAAAGCATCACGGAATCAACGCCAACTAAGATTGGCTAAAATAAATCGGAGGATTATAATGGCAAAGAAAGGATTCAATCTTTCAATCTACTTGATTGGCATGGCAGTAACTGTAATCGGTTTTTGCTTGCCAATGTTCAAGATTTTTGGGAGCAACGGAAAGAACGGTTTTGGCTTCATCAATTTTGACAACTCTGGCTTTGTGACAATCGGAGCCTTGTTGATCATCATTGGCGCTGTAGCCGGCATTGTTGTTTCATTGCTTGGAAAAGGCGACCAGCTTGAATGGATTGCCTTGGCCGTAAGCGTCTTGGGCGGCGTGATTTTGGTAATCGGATTTAACGACAACGGCATTTACAAGGCCATCGGAAAAGCTTTGGTCAAGAACTCAACAATCGGCTTTTGGATGGTTGTAGCAGGCTGGGTTGTTGCCGCCGTCGGCAAAGTTTTGAAAAAGTAGCCATACCGCGAGTTTTGCGAAGCGAAACTCGTGCCAAACAAAAACGCCGCTGTCCACTCGGGCAGCGGCGTTTTTGTTTGTGCTGGAGATGGGGGGATTTGAACCCCCGTCCGGATGCGCAAATCAGGCGCGTCTACAGGCTTAGCCAAGCGAGGCATTTGTCGGGAAAAGGTAGCGGCATGGCAGGCGTCTTTTCCTTATTCCGTCTAAAAGTCCCGGCCGCCCGACGAAAATGGCGGCAAGCAAGTCCCTGTTAGCAACAGAAATTCCTTTCGCTAGGAACAGCGCAAAAAGATTTCCGGCTCTTTTAAGCCGCGACTTACGCCGCGAGAGCTAACTGTTCGTTTTCAGACTCTTCGTCTTCTCTACGTTTGGCAGTTATAAGTTTTGTCAGTTTAGGGAACCTTCACTCCCGCCTGCAACTCAAGCTTTATCGCAACCGTCGAAACCGGCGCACCCCCAAGTTTGCGAATTGAATATAAAAAAAAACGCCGCTTTTGTCAAGCGGCGTTTTTTTTATGCGTTTTTTCTTAGCGCTCAAAGCTGGGGTCAAAGCTGGAGCCGTCGGATGAAGCAGCTCTGGCAGAGCCAGTTCCAATCTTCACAAAAGCGTCCTTAAAGCCGTATGACTTAAAGCGCTCAAGCACAACGCCGTATTCGTCAACATTCAAGGGGCCGACCAAAACCGGCGACTTTGAGCCTTGCTGAACGACCGTTATCGGATAGCGCTCCGCGTATTTGTTCGCGATTTCGTTCACGTTGTCTGACGACTTGTAAACCGCGATTTGAACGTAGTATTTTTGAGAGGCCAACTCGTCAAAACCGTTAAGGTAGGCCACTCCTGTTGTTTTTTTGGCGGGCGAATCGTAACTGCTTGGGCGGAAAATCGCGACGGCGTCTTCCTTTCCAGAAGCGGTTCTGGGAATTTCGTAAGCTTCGCCTTCTGTAGATTCGGGGCTCTTTGATTCTGACGGAACTAGAACAATCGCCTCGTACTCGTCTTCAACCGGCTCGTCGGCGACAACCGCCTCTTCAAGATTTTCGTTCTCAACGGCGTCCTTTACGTCCGCTTCGACAAACTCTTCTTCCGGCTCTTCCGAAAGCTCGCCGGCCAATTCGTCTTGGACGGCTTCGTATTCAGGATATTCAGATTCGCTCTCGCCTTCCTCCGCTTCGGCGGCAACGGCTGCGGCAACAGCAGCCTCTTCTTCGGCGGCCGCGGCGGCGTCTGCCATTTCCGCTTCTTCTTCGGCGGCGGCTTCTTCCGCGGCTTCCTCGGCCTTTTCGGCTTCGTCAAAAATCTTGTCGGCAAGCTCTTCTTCGGCCTTGGCCACAGCCTGCTTTTCGGCGACGTCAACGGGGATGCCGTTTTCCACGGCTTCTTCAATCACCTGGCTCAAGGGCTTTTCTTCTGTTACGGCCTCGTCTTCCGCCGGACCGCCGGAAGCGATCACCGCGCTTCCGTTGGCGATTTCATCAGCGTTTCCGTTGCGCTTGGTGAGCTTTACCAAGTTGTTTGAGTTTTTCTTGATGTTAAGGGCGCTGGCGGCCTCGGGCGAAAGCATTACGGCCACGCCTTCGGACGGATCCAAAGAGCCGATGACCAAAATGTCAACACGCTCGGCGTTGGCCGGATTTGTGACGCTGATTGTGTCGCCGGGCAAATAGCCTACAGTCTTTGCAAAAAGGCCCTTGGGAAAAACTCCCTCGTCCGCGACAACCGCGCGGCCGTCCAACGACGGGCTTTCGGACGTGAACACAAGCCCCGCAGCCAATACCATTCCAATTACTAAAAACAGCTTTTTCATATAGCGCCACCCCTTTCGGCTAATTCCGCCTGTATTTTATTCGCAATGTCCGCGGCAAAGTCTTCTACGCCGCTTCTATTATTATTTAAATCCGTCAATGAAGGAGGAGTGAATTTTCCCTTGCAAATCGTCTTGTTTTCATTAAGCGAGACGATTTCCAAATCCGCGCTCTTGATGTTGCTAAGCAATATGGCAGTCGGATTTGCGGAATCAAGCACGGAATAGTTAAGGCTCAACTTTACGAACAAGTCCATGCAACCGATTTTGGCTTCTATCATCGAGCGGCGAAGGTCAGTTTTGTCTTGAGCGTCATCGTTTTTTGAAACCAAAACAGAGTTGTTGGACACAATCATTCCGCGGTCATAAAAATGGTCGAGAATTGTTTGTTCCACAACAAACGATGAGTCAAAAACTTGGTCGCCGGGCGTGTTTTTTTGAACCACTTGCAAAGAAAAGCTCTTGGCGTAAGCGGCGCAAACAAAAAGCGCAAAAACGATGGCAAACAAGGCCTTTTTCATTTCGTCTTATTTTACTCCTCTTTTACCTTTATCGGTTTTTTTTACTTGAACATTAGCGAAAACAATGCTACAATTAAATTGGTGGGAAAAATTGAATCGCAGTGAAACTAAGCTTTACATTATAGGCGCGGGCTTTGCCGGCCAAATGATCGCCGACGACATCAAGCGCAAAAAAATTTTCGGCAAAACGACGGCCTTTTTGGACGACGACAAGAACATCATCGGCGCCAAAATCGATGGCGTTCCAGTTTTGGGCCCGATTGAAAACATCGCGCCCGCTTTGAATCCCGCTCCAACTGACGAAGCGATTTTGGCCATTCCGTCGGCCGGCGTCGAAAGAATCAAGTCAATTTACGAAACCCTAAAAAAGAGCGGCTTTGTAAAAATTAAAATTCTTCCGGCCATCAGCCAAGTTGTCAACGGAACGGCCCACTTGGTGCAGGCGCGCGAAATCGACCCCTTGGACATTTTGGGCCGCACGCCTGTCACGATTTCATTAAAGGAAAGTTTGGCCTACCTTCGCGGAAAGCGCGTATTGATTACAGGAGCGGGCGGCTCGATCGGTTCCGAACTAAGCCGTCAATTGCTTAGCGGCGGCGCCGAGCGCCTTTACCTTTTTGGCCATGGCGAAAATTCAATCTATCAAATTGACAGGGAACTGCGCCTTTTGCAGCAGGAAGGCGTCGGCGAAAAAGCGACGATCGTTCCTATCATCGGCGACATGAAGGACAAGGAATACACCCGCTACATCATAAAGCAGACAAAATGCGACGCGATTTTCCACTGCGCCGCCTACAAGCATGTCCCGATGATGGAAGAAAATCCCGTGGCCGCCGTAGAGAACAATGTTTTTGGAACAAAAAACCTTTTGGACGCCGCGCTCGAATTCAATGTAAAAAGATTCGTTTTGATTTCAACCGACAAGGCCGTGCAGCCGGCAAGCGTTTACGGAGCGTCAAAATATCTTTGCGAAAAGCTTCTCTTGCAAGCGTCCGAAAAGGCAAAGAAAAACCAATCATTTATGTTTGTGCGATTCGGAAACGTTTTGGGCTCGCGCGGCTCGATATTGCCCTTGTTTATGGAGCAAATCAAAAACGGCGGCCCGGTAACCGTCACGGATCCAAAAATGGAACGCTACTTTATGACGATACCGGAAGCTTGCTCCTTGGTTTTGCAAACAGGAGGCGTTGGTGTAAACGGAGAGGCGTATCTTTTGGACATGGGCGAACCGATAAAAATCAAGGACTTGGCCGAACAAATAATCAAGTTTAGCGGCCTTGAAGTCGGAAAAGACATCGAAATAAAATACACTGGAGCGCGCAAAGGCGAGCGGCTTACCGAACCCCTTTGGCTTAAGGAAGAAAACCCAGAGCCGACGGCCTTTCCAAAAGTTTTGCGCATGGACAATTCCGCCAAAACGAATTTTTCGCTTGACGAACTATTGGAAAAACTGCGCCCTATCTGCTTTGCAAATGAAGGCGCGGCGGACTTTAAAATTTACCGAAACGCGAAGGAATTGAAAAGCGTTTTAAGCCAGGCGATTCCTTCAATAGGAGAATAAAGTGGCGGATTCCGATTCATTAAAGGTTCCTTTCTCGCGCCCTTCGATTTCAAAGGAAGAGGAAATCGGCGTTTTGGACGTCTTGCGCTCCGGCTGGCTTACGACCGGCAAGCACGCGTTGGCCTTTGAAAAAGAGTTTTCCTACTATATGAACAAGGTGGACGATTCGGTGATCGCCGCCAGAAAAGCCGCAAAGCTTAGCGCAAAGGACGTGATTAGCCTTGCGGTGAACAGCGCCACAAGCGGAATGGTTCTTGCGATGGAAGCGTGCGGCGTCAAGGCGGGAACGACTGTAATCACTACGCCCTACACTTTTGTGTCAACCGCCGCGTGCGCCAAGCATTTGGGCGCCGACGTTTTGTTCGCGGACATAGAAAAAGACTCCTACTCGATTGACGTAGACAAAGTGGAAAAACTCTTGGCCGCCGACAAAGAAAAAAAGATTGTCGCCATAGTTCCAGTCCACATCGCGGGAAACGTTTGCGACATGGAGCGCTTGGTTCAACTGGCGCATAAATACAAGGTAAAGGTAATCGAAGACGCGGCGCACGCTTTTCCGTCTTTGACAAAGCTGGGCTACGCCGGAACGATTTGCGACGCGGGCGTTTTTTCGTTTTACGTCACAAAGACTATGACCACCGCGGAAGGCGGAATGGTTTGCGTCCGCGACCAAGCCCTGGCCAAGCGCATGACCGTGATGAGAATGCACGGAATGGACAGAACCACTTGGGACAGGTACACCAGCCCGCGCGCAAGCTGGGAATACGACATCGTTGACTTGGGCTGGAAATTCAATTTGCCGGACTTATTGGCCGTAATAGGACGCGTCCAGCTTTCGCGGTCAAAAGAATTCTTTGAGTCAAGAAAAAAAATCGTAGCCCTTTACAACGAAGCCTTTTCCAAATTGGATTTTATCCAGCTTCCGCCCGACGGAGAAGGAAACGCCTGGCACTTGTACCTTGCGCGCTTGGATTTGAACAAGCTAAAAATAAGCAGGGAAGAATTTGCAAAAGCCCTGCAAAAAGAAGGAATCGGAATTTCGGTTCACTTTATCCCCCTATTCCACTTTAACTACTGGGCAAAGCTTGACAAAAACTTTAACGCAAAGAATTTTCCCAACGCGGAAAGGCAGTACCAAAGAACGATCAGCCTGCCCCTTTGGCCGGACATGACGGAAAAGATGGCAAAAAGCGTCATCGCCGCGGTAAAGAAAATCGGAGAAGCCAACCATGCCTGAAAAGCCGCAAACGCAAATTTCCAAAAGCTACTACAGCGACTTGGAAAAAGACGGAATGATTTTTGCAAAGATTGTCCGCTCCCCAAAGAAATCAGGCCTCTTAAAAAGCGTTGAGATAAAAGACTTGCCAAAAGATTATTTTTTGATCGACGCAAAAAACTTCCCCGGAAAAAACTCGATAGAAACCCTTGGCGCCGCGACAGAAATCCTATGCTCTGAAAAAATCTTGTACGAAGGACAACCGATAGCAATTTTGGCCGGCCCTGACAAAAAAACTTTGGACGAACTGGCCGCAAAGGCAAAGATAGAAATAGAAGCCCTTGCCGAACCGGCGGAAAAGGCGGTTCTTTCGCAAAAAAGAATCGTCTTGGGAGGCGGCCGGCAAAAGAACGTTCAAAAGTTTTTTAACAAGGCGGCATTTAAGGTTCAAAGCAAATGGGTCTACAACCTTGACTCCACCGAAGTCAACGAAACCAACGGCGCCCTTTGCTACATGGCCAAAGACGTCCTTACGGCAATCACTCCGACCCAATGGCCCAGCCACTTGATAAAAAACCTTTGCTCAGTTTTTTCAATTCCAGAAGAAAAGATTTTTGTCAACAAGACGATTTCTTGCGAGCCCAGCGTAAACAGCCTTTGGGGCAACACGCTTTTGGTTTGCCAAACATGCGCCGCGGCCATTATCGCAAAAAAGCCTGTAAAGCTTGTCTACAGCCGCGAAGAGGACGACAAATTCATCTCCAACACTGGAGAGGTGGCGATAACCCACAAAACCGCTTTTGACAAGGACGGCTTGATCCAAGCGGCGACAATCGACATTGACTTTGACGCGGGCGCCTTTAACCCATTCGCCGAAGAAATCATCGACCGACTTACAATCGCAAGCGTGGGCGTATACAATTTTGACAATTTGGAAATAAACGCGGTGGCAAGAGCCTCTCAAAAGCCGCCCGCGTCGGTCAACGTAGAGACTATAGACGCGCAAGCTTTTTACGCCTTGGAATGCCAGCTGCAAAAGGCGGCCGACGTTACAGGCTTCGCGCCCGGCGAGCTAAGGCTTGTCAACTCAAAAATTTTGAACAAGCAAGAGTCGAAGATGCCCTTTAACATCAACATAGAAAAGGGCGCGGAATCCTTGGAAGCGATTTTGAGACAGAGCGACTTTCAGCGCAAATTTGTTACGAACAAAGTCAACGCCGCCTTTAGCTCTGACAGCATAAAGCCGCGCGGCATAGGCCTTTCCACCGCCTACGACGCCAGCGGCTACTACGGAACAAGCATTTTTGAGTGCGACCAAAAAATGGAGGCCACTCTTCAAAAAGACGGAAGCCTTGTAATCCACGCGGTGACGCCTTCTAAAACGATTTTGGAAATTTGGAAAAACGAAGCGGCCGAAATCTTGCAGATCGACCCAAAAATGGTAAAAGTGAATTCAGACTTTAACCTTAAGGACGATCCGCTAATCCCTGAAAATTTTTACTCGAACCTTTCGATAATGACCAGCTTGCTAAAAAAATGCTGCCAAGGAATACAGGCAAAGAGGTTCCGCTCGCCGCTTCCTATAACGGTAAGCAAGGCCATCACCAAAACGCAAATCAAGCAATGGAACAAAACGCGCTTTAAGGGAACGCCGTTCAACTCAACGTCTTTTATCGTAGTCGCCTTGGAACTCACGATGGACACTTGCGTTTGCAAGCCGGAAATAAAAAACATTTGGGTTGCCGTAAGCGCGGGAAAGATTTTGGCCGGAAAAGAAGCCGAAAGCAAAATAAAGTTTTCAATCCAAAAAACTTTGGCGGAACTTATTCTTGGCGAACGGCTTTCGGCAAAAAACATTTACATTTCGTTCGTGCAATCCGAGTCCGAGCCCGCGCAAATCGGCGGCTTGATAAAGAAAGCCTTGCCGGCCGCCTTTACCTCCGCCCTTTCGCAAGCCCTGCGCTTGGACATTCACTCGATTCCGTTAAAAAACGGCGAGCTGTTCAACTCTGTCCTTGAGCAAAAAGAGGCGGCCAAGGAAAAAGAAAAAGCGCAAAATAAGGAAGGCGGCCAATGAGACTAAATTTTACAATCAACGAAGAAAAGATTTCCTTGGACGCCGAGCCGGAATGCACTTTGCTGGAGCTATTGCGCCGGCAAAAACTTCTTAGCGTAAAATGCGGCTGCGGCAAAGCCCATTGCGGCTCATGCGCGGTATTGCTGAACGGCAAAGCGGTCCTTAGCTGCCTGATTCCCTGCGGCATCGTAAGGAACGGCAACATCGTCACAATGGAACATTTTTCAAAGCAGCCGGCGTGCCAAGAAATTTTAAAAGGCTTTGAAAAGGCCGGCGTGAACCTTTGCGGCTATTGCAACCCCGGAAAGATTTTCGCCGCATGGGAAATCATTTCCACTTACTCAAACCCCAGCCGCGAGCAAGTCGCAGAGCGCGTTTGCGACCTTAGAGAGTGTTGCGTTGAAAACGACGCGCTTATAAACGGAATCATTTACGCCGCGCAGATTCACTTTGAAAAGGAAAGGATGAAGAAAAATGCAAAGCAATAAGACTATTTTCTTGGCAAAAAACATTTCCGAAATCCTCTACCAAATCAAGAACGTGTCGGGTTTGGAGATTGTCGGGGGCTGCACTTCCATACAAGAGCTTCCTGAAAAATCCTTAAGCGTCCGCGACGTTGCCGAACTTAAAGCGATAAACCACCACGAGCGATACATAGACTTTGGCCCTGCGGTAACGTTGAACCAAATATTGGAGTTGGACAAAGACCGCATTCCGCAAATTTTGGCCGAAGCCGCAAAAAGCGTCGCGAACCATTTTGTCCGCAACATGGCGACTTTGGGCGGAAACATTTGCGCGTCCGCAAAGACTCCAAAAGACATAAAACGAAGCCTTTACGCGCCGCTATTGGCCTTGGGCGCAAGCCTAAAGTTCCGCAACACCGAAAACCAAATGAGCGTCACGGTTCCAATCGCAAAATTTACCGGCATCCAGCCAAAGCAGCTTCTTGTAAACATACACGTTCCCGCCGACGACTGGGACGTTTCGGTTTACCGCCGCTCAGGGCCCACCGGCAAATTGACGGAAGCGTCCTCGGCCTTTTGCTTTTTGGCAAGGGCCGACAGAGGCGTTTTGTCAAGCGTAAAAATCGTATTCGCGGGGCCGATAGTTTTCCAAGACAGCGAGCTTGAAACAAAGCTTATGGGCGAAAAGCTTCCGCTTGCGCAAAAGACAATACAAAACTTTTTGGAAGCGGCGCAAACGGCCTTTGAGAAAAGCTTTGAGCCGACAACGCCAAACATCGGCCGCCTAAAGGAAGAATTCTTAAACTTTACCCGCTACAGCCTTAACCAGCTTATTTAATCAACATGCAGTCGCCGTAGGAGAAAAAGCGGTAGCGCTCGCGGACGGCCTCTTGGTAGGCGGCCAAAATGTTTTCGCGGCCGGCAAAGGCGGACACAAGCATTATCAAAGTGCTCTCCGGCGTGTGGAAATTAGTGAACATTTGGTCGACAACCTTGAACTTGTAGCCAGGGTACATAAAGATGCTTGTGCCGCGGGTTCCCGGCCGAATGAGGCCGTCCGCGCCATTCGAGCCAGCGCCGTCAACGCGATTGTTAGCGCCAGAAAGGCCGGCCAAAGTTTCGCTCGCGGCCGACTCAAGGGTGCGGACGCTGGTTGTGCCAACGGCAAGGATCGGACGACCGTCCTTTTTGGCTTGGTTTATCTTTTGCGCGGCGTCGGCCTCTATCGTAAAAATTTCTTCGTGCATTTTGTGGTCTTCGATTTGGTCTTCGCGGACAGGCAAAAAAGTGCCAAGGCCGACGTGCAGGGTTACAAAGACGCGCTCCACGCCTTTTTGGCTTAGGCGGCCCAGCATTTCTTCTGTAAAATGAAGGCCTGCGGTTGGACAGGCGGCGCTTCCGGTTTGGTCGGCGTAAACGTTTTGATAACGCTCGCCGTCCGCCGCCTCGTCATCGCGCTTAATGTATGGAGGAAGCGGAATGTGGCCGTTCTTTTCAAACCATTCTTCCGTTATCGCAAAGCCAAACTTTAACAGGCGGAATTCCGTTCCCGCGTTTTGAGGGTCGTCAAGGATTGTGGCCACAGAGCCGTCTGGGAATTGGTATCGCATTCCGGCTTTTTGCTTTTTGGCGTTCTTTACCATTGTGTTCCAAACACAGCCTTCGCCAAAGGCCGCCTGGTTAAGGAACATAAACTCGACTTCGCGGCCAGTCGTTTCCTTTACGCCAAAAAGGCGGGCGCGGCGCACGCGGCTGTTATTGAATACCATAAGCGCGCCGTCGTCAATCAAGCCCGGAAGGTCGTCCATTTTGTGGTGCTCTACGGCGCCGCTGGTTCTTCCCAAAAGCATAAGGCGGTCTTGGCCGCGGACGGCACTGGGCCGCTGGGCGATGAGTTCCGCCGGGAGGTCAAAGTAAAAGTCGGTTCGTTTCAAAACAAGGTTCCCTGGCCGCTCTTTCCAAGGCGGTCTTTAATTTCAAGGCCCAACTGCTCGTAGGCGCGGGCGGTGACAATGCGGCCTCGGGGAGTTCTTTGAATCAAGCCGCATTGAATCAAGTAAGGCTCGTAGTAGTCTTCCAAAGTGTCTTGGCTTTCGCCAATGCTTATGGCAAGGGTTTCCGCTCCCACTGGGCCTCCGCCAAAATTGTTTATGATCGAAAGCAAAATCTCGCGGTCGTATTTTTCCAAGCCAAGGTCGTCAATGCCAAGGCGCTTAAGTCCGCTGGCCGCGATTTTTTGCGTGATCGTTCCGCTTCCTTCTATCTGGGCAAAGTCGCGCATGCGGCGCAAAACGCGGTTGGCCACGCGGGGAGTTCCGCGAGAGCATTTTGCCAAAGTCAAGGCCGCGTCGTCGTCAATCTTTACGTCCAAAATATTGGCCGACCTTTTTACGATGTCGGACAGTTCCTTGTGAGTGTAGTAATTAAAGCGCTGGACGATTCCAAAGCGGCTTATTAGCGGGCTTGAAACCATTCCCGCCTTAGTCGTCGCTCCTACAAGAGTGAATTTTGGAATCGGAATGCGGACGGTTCGGGCCGCCGCGCCTTGGCCGATTACCCAGTCAAGCTCGTAGTCTTCCATCGCGATGTAAAGCATTTCTTCGATGGCGGGCTTGAGGCGGTGGATTTCGTCGATAAAGAAAACCGTGCGCGGAGTGATTGTAGAAAGAATGCCCGCCAAATCTTTGGGCTTGTCCAAAGCGGGAGCGCTTGTCACCTTAAAGTCGGCGCCCAATTCGCGCGCAGTGATTTGAGCCAGCGTCGTCTTTCCAAGACCAGGAGGGCCGATTAAAAAAAGATGGTCCAGCGCGTCTTGCCTGTCGCGCGCGGCTTGTATAAAGACAGAAAGGTTTTTCTTGATTTCTTCTTGGCCCAAAAACTCATTTAAAAGCTGGGGGCGTAGGCTTCCTTCCTGCGCGTCGTCGGCCAAGGGAATCCCGGCGCGGACAATGTCCTGATATTCGTCGCTCATACAGTTCCAAACGCCTTAGGCCAAATCCACAAGGGCCTGGCGGAAAATCATCTCTTCCTTTCCAGAATGCGACTTTGAAGTAAACTCGGTGTTTTCCATAAGCTGGTCGGTGATTCTGTCAACGACTTCGGTGACGTCGCGCTTGTCGTAGCCCATGTCGACCAAAGAATTGATGACGTCTTGGAATTCCGCCTGCTCGGTGTGATGGGCGGACTTTGTGGAGTCTTCCAAGCTGAGCTTTCCTTTGAGGGTAAGCATGATTTTGGCGGCGGTCTTTTTTCCGATGCCCGAAACCGCTTCTAGCGCCTCGGTGTTTCCGCCGTCAAGCGCTTCAATGAATTTTGAGATGCTGATGTTGCTAAGGATTTTTATCGCGCCCTTGGCTCCAACGCCTTCGACCTTAAGAAGGTCCAAGAAAACGTTGCGCTCCTCTTCCGTGGCAAAGCCGAACATTTTCATTTGGTCTTCGCGAACGTACATCCAAGTGAAGATTCTCGCAGTCGAGCCAATGTCGCCCAATTCGTCAATCGCGCTGGCCGGAACGCTTATATCCCATTCCCAGCCGTTCACGTCAAGATGAACCGTGTTGTGCGCCTTGTAAGTAATCACGCCTTTTAAACTGTTGAACATTCTTCTATCTTAGCGCCAAAAGCGGGAAAAATCAAGCGTTGATCGGAAGGCCGCTTGTGTTGATGTGCGTAATCGCGCCGGCAAGGGCGTCGGCGGCGTGGTCGGGCTTGGGAGGCGTAGCAAGTCCAAGAAGCAGCTGGACGTAGCGCTCCACCAATTCTTTGTCGGCGGCCCCGCTTCCGGTGACGGCCTGCTTTATTTGGTTGGGCTTGTATTCCCCAAGGGGAACGCAATTTTGGGCCAGGCATAAAGTGACCACGCCGCGGGCCTCTGCAACCGACATGGCGCTAGTTTGATTTTTTGCAAAGTAAAGGGTTTCCATCGCGGCTTCGCTTGGCTTGTATTCTTGGATTACCGCGTTAAGATGGTTGTAGATATGCAAAAGCCGCGTTCCGTGGATTTCGGACGCGGCCGTTTCTATCACGCCGTATTTAACCAGCGTAAATTTGCTGCCGTTCCAGTCAATGATTCCCCAGCCGGTGTTGGCCAGGCCGGGGTCAATGCCCAGAACGCGGCGAATTTTAGGCATTTGCCTTTCCTTACTCTTCGGGAACGAAGTCTTCAGGATATTCTACAGTTGTGTAGACGTTCTGAACGTCGTCGTTGTCCTCAAGCTTGTCGATCATCTTCTGGACTTTGGCGGCAGTGTCCTTGTCTACAGGCTGGTAGGCTTCGGGAACCATTCCAACTTCGCCAGAGAGGGATTCGAATCCCTTGGCCTGCAAGGCCTCCATAACTCCGGCAAAAGCTTCCTGAGATGTTGTGACAGTGATGATTCCGTCTTCGTTAACGATGTCGTCGGCGCCGGCTTCAAGAGCGACTTCCATAACTTCGTCTTCGCTTACTTTTTCGGCGTCGTATGTGATTGTTCCCTTGCGGCTGAACATGCGGCTAACGGAACCAGTTGTTCCGAGGTTTCCGCCGTTCTTGTTGAAAATGTTGCGAACGTCAGCGGCGGCGCGGTTCTTGTTGTCGGTCAAAACTTCAACCAAAACGGCGACTCCGCCCGGAGCGTATCCTTCGTATACCATTTCTTCGTAGTTAGATCCGCCGTCTTCGCCTGTTCCCTTCTTGATGGCGCGCTCAATGTTGTCCTTGGGCATGTTTGAGGCGCGGGCCTTAAGGATGGCCGTGCGCAAGCGGGGGTTTGAGTCGGGATCGCCGCCGCCCATGCGAGCCGCGATTGAAATTTCCTTAATGAACTTTGTGAAAAGCTTTCCGCGCTTGGCGTCCGCGATTCCTTTGGCGTGTTTGATTGTCGCCCATTTACTGTGTCCTGACATAGAGGATCTCCTATATTGAATAAATTTATAAGCGTGTAATGCTAGATGGTTATTTTACCATAAATTGGCGAAATTGGTCAAGCGTTTTGTCAATCGACCATAATGGTAGTAAGTTCTAGAAGCGGCGCGAAGGCGCGGGCAGCATTGCGGAAACGCTCTGTCTGCGCCTGCCGCGCAAGCGGCAGCTTAAATAGTTTCAAGGCGCGGACAGTGCGTAGCGACGATATCGAGCGGTTTCGCAATGCTGACCGCAACTGGGAGCCGCGTCTTACAATCTAACTAGCAAATGCGGCGGATTTATGATATAATGGAACAATGGTAATCGCGGAAATCGGAACATCGCACGAAGGCTCTCTGGAAAAGGCAAAGCGCTTGATTGACGCGGCAAAGGAAGCCGAGGCCGACGCGGTTAAATTCCAGTGGGTCATCGCGGACGAAATTCTGCACCCAAAGACCGGCTTTGTGGACTTGCCCACTGGCCGCATTCCCCTTTACGAGCGCTTTAAGCAGCTGGAATGTCCGCCCGACTTTTACGCCGCGACTTTGGAATACGCGCGCTCGCTGGGCCTTAAATGGATTTGCTCGCCCTTTGGCCTAAAAAGCCTGGAACTTCTTTTGGAACTAAAGCCCGACGCGGTAAAAATCGCCTCGCCGGAACTGAACCATTTTCCGATGCTCAAGGCCCTGAGCCGCGCTCGCAAATCGGACGGCGAACTTAAATCGAACGAGGCGGCCGCAATCCCAGTAATCGTTTCGAGCGGGGTTTCAAAGCAAAGCGACATAGAGGCCGCCCTTGCCATTTTGGGAACAAGGGGCGTAGCCCTCCTCCATTGCATAACAAGCTACCCCGCTCCCGAAGAAGAATACAATGTCCGCCTTATTGCGGCCTTTAAAAAGCAGTTCGGCGTGGAATGCGGCCTTAGCGACCACAGCCTTGACCCGGTCTTGGTTCCATGCCTTGCCGCTTCCCAGGGCGCGACAGTTTTTGAAAAGCACATAACGCTAAGCAAAAAGACAAGCGGCTTGGACGACCCGGTGGCCCTTGAGCCCGAGCAATTTTTGCAAATGACAAAGGCGCTTAGCCAATGCCAGGCCGCGATAAATCGTTACGGCCCAGAGCGCGGCGAAAAAGAGATCATCTCGCAAATGGAAGAGCAATACGGAAGCGAACGCGTCCAAAAAGTTTTGGGGAACGGAATCAAGGCGCTGGCCCCGGCGGAAGAAAAAAATTACGGCCGCACCAACAGAAGCCTTCATTACATGAAAGCCTTTGAAGCCGGCCATATTCTGGCCGCCGAGGACGTTGGCGTTTTGCGCACGGAGAAAATTTTGTCGCCGGGAATCGGCCCGGAGCATTACGAAAGCGTCATAGGAAAAAAATTAACCCGCGCGGTCGAGGACGGCGCGGGCATTCAACAAGAAGACTTGCGCTAATGTCAGTCACTCAATGTTCTTAACAAAAGCAAGAACATTAGTCACCATGTAAATATAATCTCCGTCGTAAAGACCATAGTAGCTTTTGCCATTACACTTAATCAAGAGGAAACCGTCAGAGTTTGTAAAAGTTGCGTCGCGCTCTTGGCCTTCCGTAAACATTTTAGCCGCGCCGTTTGAAGATAATGTAATAAACATTTCGCCAGCATACCATCTTGTAAACAATCCGGAACCTTCTGTGCGTGTCATTTGGCAGCTAAAAAGCCTTAGCGCGTCAGAGACGAGAGCGACGCCTCCCCACTTGCTAGATACGTCCGCCCACCGGGTACTGTCGTCAAGAGGTTCCGCTATATAGCATTTTCTATCCTTAAACCCATAATACGTTTTTCCTTCGGCGCCAGCGCAAGAAAAAATTTTATTGTTCACCTGGGCCGCGTCGAAATCAAGTTCTGTTACCGTGGTTGTAGCTTCTGAGACGCTTGTGTTTGGGGGGATAGCATTCGAGTTTCCGTCGCTTGAATTTGAGCAGGACGCCAAAGCCAAAACGGCGGAAAGCGCCGCCGCGGCCAATGACAATTTGACAAATCTTTTCATAAAAACTTAAAGCCCCTTGACACTTTTTATTTAAACCACCATACAAAAAAGAAAGCGTTCTGTCAAGAAAAAGCGGCGCAAAACAACGACTCTTGTCACAAAACGCTCGCATTTGATATAATAAAGGCCGGAGGACTTTATGGGCTCAAACGCTAGGCTCGCAAAAAAGAGCGCGGCGATGATTTTACGACGGCTCTTTGTTATTGCTCTCGCCGCAGTTGCTATGAATGCGGCCGCCCTTTACGCAACGCCGCAAAGCAAGCTGGCGCGCGTGGGCTACTACGAAAACGAAGTCTTCCAAGAAGGCGCGCAAAAGGGCGCGGTCAAGACCGGCTACGCCTACGAATACTACCAAAAGCTTTCGGAATACACCGGCTGGAAATACGAATACGTTTACGGCGAGTTCGGCGACTTGTACCAAATGCTCTTGGACGGGCAAATCGATTTTTTGGCCGGCCTCGCCTTTAGGGCGGAAAGAAAAGCGCTGATCGGCTATCCCGACGCTCCGATGGGAAGCGAAAACTACAACTTGGTGAAGCGCGCCTCCCAAGACCAAATAACCGCCGACCCCGCCACTCTTAACGGAAAAAAAATCGGAGTCTTGGACAGCGCGATGGCCCCTGCCCTGAACGAGTTTTTAAAGAAACGCGGAGTCAAAGCAGACGTCGTCCTCTTTAACGATTACGAGCCGCTTTTTGAAGCCTTTGACAAGTCTAAGATTGACGTTTTGGCGGCGGAAGGCGACGGAGCCTACGGACGGACCGACGCGGAGCTTTTGTATCCTTACGGATTTTCGGACTACTACCTTTGCGTTGCAAAAAACAAGCCTGATCTTTTGGCGGAACTAAACGCGGCGCAGGCGGAACTATTTAAGAACGAGCCCAATTACATAAACACGCTAAAAAGCAAATACTATCCTGTAAGCGTCGCAAGCCGCGCCTTTTCGGACGCCGAAAAAAAATGGCTTACAGAAAACAAAAAGGCGCGCGTGGGCTACCTTAAAAACTACCTTCCCTACAGCGGAACGGGAAAAGACGGAAAAGCGACAGGCCTTTTGACCGACGTAATAGCAAGAATGCGGGAAGGCCTTGGATTGAATGACATAGAAGTTTCGTTTGAAGGCTTTGACAGTTACGACGGCTTGATCGCCGCCCTCGCCTCCGACAAAATTGACATAGCCTTTCCTGTAGGCGGCGGCTTGTATTATTCGGAAGAAGGCGGAATCTTCCAGTCGACTCCGCTAGTATCCGCGGTGACGGAACTTGTCCACAAGGGCGAATACACAGACAAGACCGTAGAGCGTTTTGCCGTAAACGAAAACAACCGCATGCAGTACTACTTTGTAAAGACCTATTATCCAAACGCAAAAATCATTTTTTGCAGTTCCATCGACGAATGCCTAAAGGCGGTAAAAAACGGCGAGGCCGGCTGCACAACGCTGAACGGACTCAGAGCCAACGACATATTGAGAAACCGGCGCTTTAGCGGGCTTTCGGTAATCCAAACGACGCACAACGACGACCGCTGCTTTGGAGTCCAAATCGGAAACGCGGGCCTTTTGATGCTCTTGAACCGCGGAATTAACATTTTGGGCGCGGACTACGCCCAAAACATGGCCTTTAAATATTCGGACTTGCTGTACTCCTACTCGCTCGCGGACATAATAATGAACAACATGCAGCTCTTCGCGAGCGTAGTTCTCGCAATCTTGGCGCTGATCATCGTTCTTCTTTTCCGCGACAGGGAACGCAAGCTTCGCAATTTGGAGGAACGAGCCGCGCTCAACAAAACTTTGGCGCAAGCCTTGGAAGCGGCGGAACAAGCCAACAAGGCGAAGACCGCCTTCCTTTCCAACATGAGCCACGAAATCCGCACCCCCATGAACGCGATTATCGGTCTGGACAAGCTTGCGCTTCAAGACAAAAATCTTCCGCAAGAGACGCGGGAACAGCTGGAAAAAATCGGAGAAAGCGCGCGGCACTTGCTTGACTTGATAAACGACATCCTTGACATGACAAGGATTGAGTCGGGCCGCCTTACGCTAAAAAACGAAGAATTTTCCTTGAACGCAATGCTGGAGCAGCTGAACACAATCGCCCGCGCACAGTGCGACGAAAAAGGCCTTTCATATGAATGCCGCGCGCTTGCAGGCGCCGAAGGCCGCTACGTTGGCGACGAGCTAAAAATCAAGCAGGCGCTTTTAAACGTTCTTTCAAACGCGATAAAATTCACCGACTCCCCCGGAAACGTTTTGTTCACCGTAGAAAAGACCGCCAGCTACGGCGACCATTCCAGCTTAAAATTTTTTGTCAAGGACACCGGCATCGGAATGGACAAGGACTTCATTCCCAAAATCTTTGACGCCTTTGCGCAAGAGGACAGCGGCCGCAGCAACAAGTACGGAAGCACGGGCCTTGGCATGGCCATCACAAAGAACATAATCGAGCAAATGAACGGCTCAATCACTGTCGAATCGCAAAAAGGAATCGGAACCCAAGTCACGATAATCGTTCCGCTGACAAATTGCCAAGGCCAAGCGCATGGCAAGGACAGCGGGGAGCGAAAGCAAAGAGCGCGCGCCTCCCTTGACGGAAAGCGAATCCTATTGGCGGAAGACATGGACATAAACGCGGAAATAATGCAACAAATAATAGAGGCGCGCGGCGCCCAAAGCGACCGCGCTTCAAACGGAAGGCTAGCCGTAGAAATGTTCCAAAAAAGCGCGGCCGGCCATTACGACGCGATTCTTATGGATGTGCGAATGCCAGAGATGGACGGCTTGGAAGCGGCCGCAAAAATCCGCGCGCTTCCCCGCTCCGACGCAAAAAAAATTCCCATCGTCGCGCTTACGGCCAACGCCTTTGACGAAGACGTGCAGCGCTCCTTGCAAGCCGGAATGAACGCCCACCTTTCAAAGCCGGTGGAGCCGGAAGACTTGTACAAAACGCTGGAAGAGCTTATCTGGCAGGCGTCTACTGCGGAATGAGAATTCCGCCAAAGAAGTCAGGCATTCCATCGCCGTCGGTCAGGAAGAAGAATCTGACCGACACGAGCATGTAAGTTCCATCGGCCTTGCGGGCACGGTAGCAAATTGGAAGTCCGTCCGACGTTCCGTTCATAAGAGTGTCAACGGCATCCCTATAAGCCTTGACATCGTCCGGGTGAATGTGATTTTCCCAAAGCCGAATTGCGTTGTAACCATATTCCGTTTCCAAGCCAAAGTCGTCCACCATAGGAAGCGAGCTCCTTGCGTAATCGCTTCTAATGTCGGTCAGGAAAACATAGCCTCCATTGGAAACGGTGTACAAAGCTCCAAAGAGATTTTCAAGCATTCGCCGTCTTGGTTCGGAAATAGTCTCTTCGACGCCAAAGATTTTTTTGCCGGCAGCCGCTGTCTTGAGCACTTTTTGCCGCTTTTTGTCCTCGTACATGTCATGGTCGGCGCGCTCAAAGACGTCATTAAAGTTGTTGTCCATTTTTGGATCATAGACGGCAAGGCCGCAGGCAATTTCCGGGCCGGACCTCATCCGTCCGTTATTCTCCGACATCTTCCTAAGATCCGCAAGGAACTCGTCGCGGCGCTCATAGTCATAGTCAGCCAGGACGGCCGCAAATTCGTCGCCACCAATTCTAAAAATGGGACTGTGCTTAAAGACTTCGCATATCATGTGGCTTGCCCGCTGCAGGGCCTCGTCGCCATAGCTGTGGCCGCGGGCGTCATTTATCAATTTGAGATCGTTCATGTCGCACACAAGAAGCGCGAACTTAAAGTCATGCGTCCCCGCCTTTATCTTTGCGTCGATGGCTTGCGAATATTCGGCGAAGGCGTTTTTGTTCTTTATGCCGGTAAGATCGTCGCGGCGCGCCATCCGTTCCGCGGACTTCAAGTTGCGCTCCCGCTCCTCGTTTTCGCGAACTTCGTCGTCAATATTTTCCATGCAGCACAAAATATGCTCGCGGTCTTCGCACATTATGTCAACATGGCGAACGTTCACAATTTTTCCGCCTATGGCCAAGCGGCAAGTTATGGAATAGGTGTCGTTTTTGGCCAAGTTTTTTAGGATTGTTTCCTTGTCGTGAATTCTCAAAACATCGGGAAGGTCGTCGGGATGAACGAACTTGCACGCGTTTTTGCCGGCCATAAAGAAAAAATCTTTTCCTTCCCTGGGAATGCCCCAATCGGAAACCAATTTTGGGCGTATGAATTCCTTGTAGAGGCCAGTGGCGATTTCGACATAATAGAGGCTGTCAAAACGCTTGGACAAGGAGTTGGCGATATGCGTGAACGTTGTTAAATCTACTTCCATAATTCCTTATATTATATCACGGATTTGGATTTTTCGCCACAAAAATTTATTGGGCGCAAGAGGGAGCGTTTGGCGGCTCAAGCGGCGGCCCCCAGCCCTTTTGCAAGTCTTCGACCACAAAATTGTCGTCAACTTTTACCGCGACTTGATATTCGTCTTCGTAGACGATTTCGCCGGGCATATTCGTGTAGATGACGTAATAGGGCTTTTTGTACCGTTCCAAAAGCCAGAGCATTGGATGAATCATTTTCATCATCATTTCTGTGTTTTGGGTTTTAAAATAGCAGATGACTTTTTCTTGCCGCTGGCATTGGGGCGGCCAAGGAAGAACGTCGGCGAACCAAGCGTCGATTTCCAAAAAAAGGTCCGCGTCTTCCTTTTCCATAACGCCGTCGGCGACCATTTGGTGCAGCATGCTAAAGACGCCCTTTCCCCGCTTGGTGTTGGCGGCAAGCTCCCTGCCCTGGATTCTGCAATACTTGAAATCTTTTACAACTTGCACTTTTTTCTCCGCCCCGCAATCGACGCCATGACCGCAAAGGCCGCGGCTGGCAAAAAAAAAGCGAGTCTCCAGAGGAAAACTCGCTCGTTAGCGGCAGAAGGGAGTCGAAACTTAAATCCACCGCTATAAGTAACAGAATCCTGCAACAATAGACTACAATATATTAGAAAATAAATCAAGACTTTTTAAGTAATTTAGCGAAATATTACTGTCACTTTTACTGTCAGGCCACCCTAAAAAAAGCCAAATTCCTGCGTGTCATGCCTTTCCTTTTTTGCGACATTCGCCCCCGTCTTTTGGCGAGAGCTTTTTTGGGGCACACTAAGAAAAATGAAAAAAACAAGCTTATAAGGACGGGCATGAATATATTTGAACGACTTTACCACAGGTGGAAAACCGCTAACGCACTTAACGGCGAGCGGTTTCCAACCTGTGGAAAAGTCTTACAAGTGGCAATTAAAACTTACCAACAATTATTCGAAACTTTATGGTCACTTCCTCCCTTAAAAAAATGCCCATTTCACCCGTTTCCTTCCTTTCCTTAATTGCCACGTTAACGTATTCTTTTGAAAGTTCCGCTCATTAAAGCACAACTTTAATGCACAATTCAAAACACTGCTCTATAATTCCTTACAACACTAAACAAATATAGGAGCTAAATTATGAAGAAAAACAAATCATTACCACGTCGCCGAAATATTAAAACAAAGCCTCTCACGGAGCGGCCTAATCGGCCGCAAGGTGAGGAAGATTTGACAAAATGGGAATACACGATTGAAGACGTTGAGAGAATAAAAAAAGAGGAAATGACAAAATTGGCAATCAAAGCCTGGAGATTGCAGGAATCTCTGCATATCCTGTGCGCTTGTCTAAAATTGTGCAACTTAACCGAAAATAACGGGCTAAACGAAGTCAACCTCGCGGAGCGGACTTCAACAATATCGTCTATTAAGGAAGAACATACAAAAAAAGGAGTTAAATCATGAAGATAATTTTTTTTAGGCGTAAAATCGTCGCTATTGCGGCTGCAGCGGCATTGACATTGGCTGGATGTTCCAACGCTTCCGGCGGAGGAGGAGGAAACGCGCCAAGCGAAGCCGACTTGGCGGCGGCGGCAGCAAAGGCGAAGTACCTCGCCATGGCCGGAACGTGGACTAAAGTCGATTCGCAAGGAAAAACCAACACCCTAGTCATCGACTCGGAGAAAGCGACTCTCACTTTCGCTGACGACGGCGAATTAAGAGATTACTCGGGAGGCGTGTTCTACGCCGACGCGAAAACCTTGCATACAGGACAGTACAGCCAACTTTTGAACGAATGGAAAGGCGTCTCGACACTAAGCTCGGCGACACAAGCCGCGGTCTCCCTCCATCCTGACCTTTCACAAGACATGAATTCGGCCGTCTCGACGCTCATGTCCGGAGCCGGAAGGAATTTTACCGCTTCCGACACTTGCCTTTACGATGTCATAACAAACACGCTCGCCCCCATCTCAAGAAGCAACCCTTACGTTAAGGCCCTCGCCTTGAGGAAAACTTGGGACGAAAAGGTCGAGGCGATGTTCGTCCGTGGCTACTTGAAGGACTCGTCTCCCGTCTTTTTCGAGACGTACTCTATCACATTCGACAAAGCATGCGGCGGCGGTTCCGGCGGCAGCCAAGGCAGCGGAGAGTTAAACTTCTCTATTTACGGTGATTGGAAAAAACAAGGCGAGACCAGAATTGGATGGCACATTCAAATAAATTCCAACGGAACGTTTGACATGTTCCAAAACGATCAGGTGACAGCAAAATACATAAACAGAAAAGCGTCAATCAACGGAAACAGAATCGAGCTTAGTTATGTCATGTCAAACAACACCGACATGTCGCAAAAGGACACGTTTGAAGTTTCCGGAAGCGCGTCGCAGATGAAATGGACTTTGATCTCAAGCGTCACAACATACCAAATCACGTCAAGCTCAGACACGAACCATTCAACTCTGCTGCAAAATATGTTCGGTCTCTCAAGTTCGGACTACCCTGTCAAGGAAATGACTTTCGTCCCGAACTGACGACAAATTAAAGTACAACTTTAATGACAAAAATCGCATCCGTGCGCTATAGTTTTTTTGGAAGCAATGGCGGCACCCGCCTGTCCGCGGAGACGAGAGTGCTCAGGCTTGTAGCTGTAACGGCGTTTACCGTCGTTACGGTTTCCGCCGCTTCCCGTTGTTGCGATGCCCTCAACGCGGTAGAGAAAACTTTACGCAGTAAAGTTCGTATTGCGGGTTCGACTCCCGCCGTAACAACGTTTTTTTGTTCGCTAAAAAAATGAAAAGAAAAGCTTACAAAGGTAGAAATGATAAAACTTACCAACATTGAGCAGACTGGAAGAAACGTGTCCATGAATGTTGAATCAATGGAGACCACTCCCCGCCAGAAATACCGATTGACTTTTGACGTGAAAACCGAAAAATATTCCGCGTCAATAAAAAATCCCGATGAATTCGATGTCGCAAAAATAATTCGCAAAATCAGCTCTTATTGGAAAGAAGGAAAAAAGCTGCCCGCCATTGATTGCATCGCATGTTATTGAGCAAATAAAAAAAGCCCTGAATGGACAAGCGAAAGAGGGTTCTTATTACCCCCGCGGTCGTCCACTCAAGGCTCTTTAAGAGTAATCCAAAAATAAGAAGCTGTCAATAAAGTAATGCTTTAATGACAAGAACCGCATCCGTACGCTATAATATTTTTGGAAGCAATGGCAGCACCCACCTGAGCGTATATCTCGTGAAACTCAGGTTTGTAGCCATATCTGGCGTTCACCGCATTTATGGTTTCCGCCGCTTCCGTTTAAAAAAATCCGGCTTGCCCTTTCGGACAAGCCTTTACCGCCCAATCTTGAGCAACCGCAAAATAACGCTTGCCCCCGATCGGACAGTCAAGAATATAATCACATCGCCTTAGTTTGTCAATGGTTTATTGAATAATTAAAGAACAACTTTAATGACAAGAGAAGCAAAAATACAAATAAAAGACATTGTCGCAAAATTCGTTGAAGAGCTCAAGCCAAAAGCCATTTACCTTTTTGGCTCATACGCGCGCGGCGACTACAACGAAACAAGCGACTACGACTTTTACATAGTGACGCCTGGAAAAAAGCGGGTGAGCGCCAATCTCCATGCCAAGGCATATTCATGCTTGCATGGATTGAAGCGTAGGCCAATTGACATAATAGTGAACAACGAAGCGACATTCACCGAACGAAGCGGCTGGTTGAACGCATTGGAAAAAACAATTCTCGAAGAAGGAATTAAGCTTTATGAAAAGAATTAGCGCAAGCTTGCCCGATTAAAGCATGACTTTAATGCGCGCTTCCTACTCTTGCGCTACAATCATAACCTGCGGAGGATGCCATTATGGAAAGATATTTTTTTAAAGACCCGCTCGTGTTGGCTGTTGTGTTCAACGAATATGAAAAAGCAAAAGAATTATTGGAATCGGGCGCGTACAACGACGGCGTTTTTTCAGACATTGGCATGGAAAAATATTTTGGAATTCCAATTCCCATTCAGTACATAAGCCGTTGCTGGGAGATTTGCTTTTGGCAAGATTTTCGCGAGCCATTCGCTCAAATAACGCGCCCAAACTATGAAAACGCAAAAAAGATTCTTTCCCTCTTCAAAGAAAAAAAGGGAATTGACGCGATTGAAATTCCATTTTCAAAGATACCCCCTGCGTTATGGGCGCGCGAAGATGAAAGCGACGAAGAAATTCTTGAGGGCAAGAAAATCGACTTCATTTCCAACGGAGCGAGGAAAATCGACTTGGACCTGAATGTCGCCGTTAAGAGAATGGATTTTAAGGCGGCAATGGAACTTTTGGAAAATGGCGCCAATCCTTGCTACAAGCACTGCGCGGATTGCGACGAGGACTTGTTTGACCTGTGCGGCGGCGAATGCAGTTACCAAGCGGGCTGCCAAGCGGGATTTCTCATTAAATCGCCCGACTATTTTAGGAATTCCATTGATTATGACGAAATCGGATCTATCTTTCGCTGGGCCGCGAACGAAGCGATGTACGAGCTTTTGGATTCCTATCGCAAAGCAAAAGAGGCGGCAAATTAAAGCGCAACTTTAATGACAAGAATCATAGCCGCGCGTTATAATGCGATTGTCGTTTACGTCAGAGATAGCCACTGCGGTGTTTCCTTCGGGATTCTGCGACAGAGGAGCGCTGCCCTCTAACGGCATTCGCTCCTGCCTTTTGGCGGGAGCGTTTTTTTTTTTGGAAGTTTACACAACAAAAAACCTTGAATGGTCAAGCGAAAGAGGGCTACTATTGCCCCCGCGGTTGACCATTCAAGGCTCTTTAAGTGTAAGCCAAAAGGAAGGTGTTGTCAATAAAGTAATACTTTAATGACAAAAAACGCATCCATGCGCTATAGTTTTTTTTTGGAAGCGTAAGCAGCACCCACCTGAGCGTATATTTCGTGAAACTCAGGTTTGTAGCCATATCTGGCGTTCACCGCATTTATGGTTTCTGCCGCTTCCGTTTTTTTTGGAAGATGATACAACAAAAAAGCCTTGAATGGTCAAGCGGAAGAGGGCTACCATTGCCCCCGCGGTCGGCCACTCAAGGCTCATTAAGTGTAAGCCCAAAAGAAGAAGTTGTCAATAAAGTATTACTTTAATGCGCGGAACGCGGACTAGCGCTACTCTTCATAAACAATCAGCTCATCCATGGAAATATCGTAAATCTTTGCCAAGAAGACAAGGTTTTCTATTCTGGGAAGAGTCTTTTTCTCAGGGTTCTCCCAATCGTATACGGCCTGCGGATATTCAAATTTGAAGAACTTTTGAACGTCTGATATTTTTAGCCCGCGCTTTTCGCGAATTTCTTTGAGTCTCTTTGACGTCGCGGGAATGTCAATTACCGGCCTTTCCATAAACCACGCATGTCTCCTATCTGAACGTAGGATAACGCAGAAACGGTGAATTGTCATTAAAGATGTTCTTTAACACAAACACTTTAAATTTTAAGTTTAATGACAAATTAAAGCAATGCTTTATAATCTGTAGACAGTGAATGCAATTGCAAAACCAACGATAAGCTTAAACAGGAGTTTTCCATGATTAAATCTTCTTATAAAAAGGCCGTTCCAGATATGAAGGGAACCGGTCAAAAGATCAAGACGGTTATGGAACAAAAAGGAATAACGCCAAGGCAAGTTCAAGCCAGGCTTGGCTTTCCTTACGTTCAAACTATTTACAATTGGTTCGCCGGAAAAAACATGCCTTCTTTGGACAACCTTTTGGCACTGGAGTCAATTCTTGGCGTAAAATTAGACGATCTTGTTGCCAAGGGAACAGTTAACTTTGACTTTGAAGAAGAGTGAAAGCGAGGTTTTAGCGCTCCAACTGCGCTTCCTCGTCTTCCTCGTATTCGCCTTGGTAATGCATTATAAAAACAATTGGGTCAAAAAGCGATTCGCGTGTTTCTTCCCTGTAGTCAATTTCAACAAGGCTTTCAAAGGGAGAGTTCAATATCCAGGACAATTTGTAAATGTCTTTTACGGTCCAAGACTGTTTTTTTCTTTTTCTGTTTGTTAAAGACTGAGGAGTTATGTCCAGCAATGTTTGTATTTGCTTGTTTGAAAATTTCTTCTTTTCCAAAAGCGAAAAGATTTTTTCAGACGTCTTTTCGTCGTTCACATAAGGAAAGCGGTAAATGATTTTACCGTCTTCAACGCGTTCGTTTAAGTCATATTCTGTTCCATAAAGATGGAAATCCTTAAAGAATGACGGATTCGGCTCATTTTTCATAAAGGTTATTCCACAAACCCGCTCACAATCACTTTTTATGTCACTTTCCTTTTCTCTATAATTTGGAATCACATAAAAATCATTGTTATAAACCCCAAGCAATCGGTTGTTTGAAATGCCGGCGCTCCAAAAGTCAATGTCACATTCCACCCATTTTGGTTTTGCGAACAAGAAAGAATCAGGCGGAAGATTGAAAAACCTGCAAAGGGTCAAAAAACAGTCAATCGACGGTATGGAGCCATTTTTAAATTTATTAATTTTTTGCTCGTAATTAGTTTCCGCGCCGATGTCGCTCAAGTCCTTTGACTTTAATTCACGGATGCTCATTTTGTACTTAAATTCTTCGGCCCACCGTTTTTTGTTAATTTCCGGCACAAGAAATTTTACGCTCATATAATAAAGATATTAAAAAAATACTTCTATGACAAGTTACTGTCGGGGCAATTGCAAAAAAAACTGGCTTTCCAATTTTCGTGGAAAGCCAGTTTTTAAAAACCTAGAACTCTTCGTTTGCAAAAGCGTCCATAATCTCTTTGTCGGTTATTCCGTTTTGCTCAAGAAAAGCCATAAAACCCGCGGTTTGGAAACTGTGAATTTTATCCCTTTTGGTTTCTCTTATGATAATAGAATCATTTTCTTTGAAATAATTGTAAAAGTCCCTTGCATCATCTACTGTTTCTTTATAAATATTTACGCGTTCTGCATCGAAAGACCCCTTTACCGTTCCTGATTTTAAATACCAACGATAAGCATTTCCACCGTTATAATCAAGTTCTTTATGAACAAATTCGCCATTTTCAAGCTTTATATCTACAACATAACCATCGGAGTATACATTTCCTTGGCAGGCCCTAACTCTAGACTCCAATGGATTATTTCGCTTTTCATAGCCAAAGAACAAGAAAGCGCCATCAGCGCATGGACAAATAAATGTGTAAATAGTGCAACCATCAAACTCGCTTCTGTGTTTTTTTAACGTCCATGCTGTTTTAACAGATTTGCCGGAAACGCGATTTGATTTAGTCTCAGGTGAACGAGCGGAACCGCCAGACGAACCAAGCAAATATTCATCCTTTTCGATTGTGTCACGGCTCATCGCGCAAATTTCGCCTGTCTCAACATCAACAACGCGGGCAATGATCGTGAATTTTGATCCAATGTCTTTTATGGAGCCGTAGCAAACGTAATCCGCTCCAGACACCATTCCAACCGCCTTAGCAGTCTTTTCATTTATCAAACCACTTGCTTGAAGCTTTTGCTCTTTTAGAATTTTTTCAAGGTTAGCACGTTCTATAATTTTTACAGAACCGGTATTGAAAATAGCTTCTGTTAAAATGTCCGTAATATATTCCTCATACTGAACATTGTTAAAGTCGGAAGAAAGCTTCAAAATCGCGTAAGTCGAAACTTTGTCGTCGCCTGCATTCACAAGCTTTTTGGCTAACGTTTCAAGAGCTGATACAAGACCTTCGCTGTCGGTGCCACCGACATCCGCCGCGGAATCCCTAAAGTATTTTAAAACTTTTTTTGCAACATTCCAATCAAACATTGCAACATTTAGTTGAGATCCACTTGGCTGTATGGTAATCGAGCCTGATATAATCTTATTCTTATTATCAAACACCGTATCTGTAACAATACCACTGCCATGATTATAAATTCCATTTTTCTTAAAATTACCATAGCGACTTTCAATTTTTGATTGAACATTTTGCAGCTGAACCATTTCGCCAACATAAAACAGTTTTCCATCAAAATACCAAAAGCGAAGGCTTTTCACTATACTCTCACGGGCTTTTACTGAATAAACATCAACCGGTACGAGTAAGTCTTCACGCGTCTTAGAGCTTAGCTCATATTTTGTCAATTTGTAACCAGCTTTCTTTGCTTCCTCAACCGTTGATCCCCACGCTAATTTAAAATACCCTTTTTTTGAGTCAGTGACCTGACAAAAAAGAGCGGCGCTCATAACTGTCAACAAAGCGACAAACAAAAACTTCTTTTTCATAAAAACCTCTTACAGTTTGTTTATAAAATTTTCTTCCAAATCCCTTTTTATTTCGAATTCGGCCTTTTGCTTTGCCCCATTCAAGTCAAAGCCGGCGCATTTTTCCAACTTATTGGAATATGAACCGACAATCTGGCCGTCAGCACCCCTTCGCACTTCAACGGAAATTGCCGGATAAGATAAATATACCTTTTCTTTCTTTGCAATCTCAAAGGATGTTTCTAACAAGGCGACATAACTGGAATCAAAATCCGAAACAGAAAAACCCGCGTCACTCAGAACTTTTTTAAGGCATTCTTTTGCTTCGACATTTGCATCTTTTTTGACGAGAACACTAACCACAACCTTTGACTTTAATTCGCTCAGCTTGGCGAAACTCTTTCCGTAAAGCAAATCAATGTCATGATACCCGTCCGCCGCGCTTGGTTGTATAAAGCGAGCAAAATCATAAACGGAATAAAAGTCTTTTAACAAGTCCTGACTCCGCTTAATGTCAACTATTTTCTTAAAGTCATCGTCTTGTAAAAGCGCTTTTTGATATGCGTCTGGAAACAATTCTTTTGCTTTTTCCAGCGTAGGTCGGACATACTCAAAGGCCTTTCTTCTGTTTATGTAAGCGACACAAGCGTACATCCCTATTGCTGAATCATAATAAGGGGTTGTCCATTCAGCCATGTAAAGATCATTCTTAGACTTAACCTTTTGTTTTTCGTCTATAGAAAGCCTTTCCGAGGCTGAATAACCTTCTTGCTCCATAGAATATCGTCGCTTTGTTTCAGCCAAAACGCTTGCCTTAATTCCATGCGAAATTTCGGCCAACGCCTTTTCTTTGGCTTCATCGGCGGAGCTCCCGTTTGCAAACGAAGAAACAAAATTGCTGTCAGGAAAAACAGAATAGCGGCCCGCGTCCGTAAGCCAAAGCGGAGTGTCGGACTTTGCCTTGGAATCCTTTTTTTTGCTTTTTCCAAAACAAAGTCCAGACGCGCACATGAAAATTAAAACGCACGCAAGCGATTTATTAAAATCTTTCATGTCCATATTTTTTTAATACAAGTTTTCAGCAGCCTTCGATAGAGTGCTCGCCCAATCAACATTGTTTGACGCTCGTTTCGCCTGCTCCACAGCCGCCACAGAATTGTTCTTGGCAACTTGCGCGGCAGCCTCGGCTTGCTTTACGCGAGCTTCTTCTTCCTGAGCCCTGAACTGGGCCAAAGCCGCCTGTTGGCTCATCTCTTTTTCTTTCGCAGTGTCTTCATACAAAGACTTGATTGTCTGAGCCATTTTCACCTGGGCTTGCGAATCAGGTAGAGCGGGAATTACTTGAGATAAATAGCCCTTTAATGT
>JBGUQT010000085.1:0-4320 GCA_045131275.1 Treponema sp. | reverse complement strand
CGCCACGTTTCGACCCAATTGCCCTACGCGCTTTTGGTCGCCGCCGTTTCGTTCGTCACCTACATCGTCGCGGGCTTTACGCAAGGCTTGGGAATCTTAGCAAGCGGAATCATTTCTTGGATAATCGGCCTTGCCAGCTTGTTCGCAGTCTTGTTGTTCTTTAAGAAGAAGTCCGCGGCGTAAGATTTTCTAGAGAGAAGTAAAAAAAATGCCCGCCTGCGCGGGCATTTTTTTTGATGACACAAAGTTAAAAGCGCGCTATAATTAATGCCATGAATGCGGCCAAACTTGACGCGGCAATTAAGATTCTCAAAAATGCGGGCTGTTCCGAGGTGTACCTTTTTGGCTCGCAAGCTGTAGGACGCGCCAACGAAAATTCCGACGTTGATTTGGGCGTTCGCGGAATGCCGGCCGGAGCTTTTTTTGGAATCCATTTTGATTTGGAACAAGCGTTAAGAATGCCTGTCGATTTGGTTGACTTTGATTTTCAAAAAGATTTTTTTGAATTGCTTCAGCGTGTGGGGGAGTTAAAGCAAATTGGATAATTTTTTCAGTTGTCGACAAAATGGTGACAACTGATTTTTGAACTGTCGACAATTTGTCGACAGTTCATGTTTGTTACAAATCATTAATAATTTTTAATAAAATTCAAAGCGTTACAATCTGTAACGCTTTGAAACTGTGACAAATTGTCACGGTTTGAATTCTATTGATTTATAGCGTAAAAAAGTTTACACTACAAATTATCAAATTTATCAAAAAATGTAGTGTAAGAAAAGAACATTCTTTTTTCATAAAAACTAGATTTTTTCTACAATTTATGTTATATTTATAGTAAAGGAGGTTTGCATGGCGACATCTAGCTTGTACAAAGATTTTGTTATTTCGACTCGCGAAGAAGCCAAAGGGCTTGTAGATATGCTTGATTCGTTTGACGAGAACGCCAAGCAGCCCCAAGCATCTTCCGCTTTATATTACGAACCTACAAAGGAAGAAATGAGGACCTTAATAAATAATTGGCAAGAGAGAAGGAATGCCTGGTCCTCAGCACATTGTCCGACGGCTTGATTCGCTATTAAGCGATGAATGCGGCGAAGAAATCTTTAGCGCCTTAAAAAATTCATTTTCTTCAAAAAATCCTGATGTCGAGTGTTTCTTAAAGAACAGCGCTGTTCAGTCTATGAGACTTCATCAATCATCCACATATTTAGTGATGTCAACTGATTTTGCGCTTGTAGGATATTTTACGCTTGCGTTAAAGGTGCTTCGGGTCGACGCGAGTTTGTTGAGCAAAACGGAATCTTCAAAATTGCAACGCTTTTCTTTGCCCGACAAAGTGAACAATAGTTTTATTGTTCCTGCGATTCTGATAGCGCAGTTTTCAAAAAACTTTAACGCAGGTTTTGCGACGATAAGCGGCAAAAATCTTATGGGGATCGCGTTGGAATTTGTCCGTTCGATTCAAAGCCAAGTTGGAGGACTTATCACCTTTTTGGAATGCGAGCCAATAGAAAAACTTGTTGACTTTTACAAATCGCAAGGTTTTAGAATGTTAAGACAAAAAATAATTTCAAAAACTGACAAGGAACTTTTGCAAATGTATAGGCTGATATAAAACTTTAAAACCAAACAATCTTTTGGCCATTGAGCGCGCTCAGGGAATTTTTGAGGCCTTTGCTGGCGTAGGCGGTTCCGCTTGTGTCAACGCAAACGCATTCAAAGTTTCCTGCAAGCGCGCTTTTTTTTATCGCGGGGATTTTTTCCAAGCCTAGGACAAAAAGGCTTGTGCTGAGAGCGTCGGCAACCATGCTTGTTTGGCTTACGATTGTGACGCTGGCCAAGCCGCTTTGGGCGGGGAAGCCTGTGGCCGGGTCGAAGATGTGGCCGTAGATTTTTCCGTCTTGTTCAAAAAAGCGCTCGTAGGCGCCGCTTGTTACAACTGTGGCGTCTTGGGTCTTTAGCATAAAGGCGTTTTGGCCGGCTTTGTTGGGGTCGCGGACGGCTACGTTCCAAAGGGAGCCGCCGGGCTTTTTTCCGTAGACGTAGACGTTTCCGCCAAGGGATATCGAGGCGCGCTTTGCGTCGTTTTCTTTTAGGATGGCCACCAGGCAGTCGGCGGCGTAGCCTTTTGCGATCGCGCCGAGGTCGATGCGGATGCCTTTCTTTTTAAAGCGAACGGTTGGCGCGGCGGCGACATCTTGGTCAGTGAACGATTCGCGCTCGCCGCTGGCGTTTTGGTTGTCCGACGATTTTTGGCCGCCCGCGTTTTGGTCAGTGAAGCCTTCTAGTATTACGTTCTTCCAGCCGACAAGTTTTTTGGCCGCGTCGATTTCTTCTTGGCTGGGAACGCGCGGCTCTTTTCCAAAGCCCCAAAGTTTTACTAGCGGGCCGACGGTTGGGTCAAAGGCGCCGTCAGTCAATTGAGCGAAGTCCAGCGCGGTTTTTAGCACGACAAAAAAATCTTGGCTCACCGCGACGGGCATGGCGGCGGCGTCTCGGTTAACGCGCGAAATCTCAGAGGCGTCCGAGTAGTTGTTGAAAATGTCGTTGAGTTCGCGAAGGCGGCCAAAAAGTTTTGCGTAGAGGTCTGTGCTTCCGCTTTCGTAAAGATTGATTGAGCATACCGTTCCAAATGTGTATTGGCTTTGCGGCGGCATGGCTCTCGTTCCGCATGATGAGAGAAATATTGCGAGTAAAAAAAATTGGGCGGCAGCCCAAAAAGAGCGCCGCCCCTTGTTGGCAGGATTCATTAGGCCAATACTGTGACTTCTTTGTTGATGATTACGGTGACCAAGTCGATGATCCAGAAAATGCAGGCTACGATTCCTACAAGACGGTTGTAGCTTACAAGAACCAACGACGCAAGCTGAACGATTCCGATGATGATCGGAACAAGGCTTCCGCTTGTAAGGCGGCGCAAGATTCCGTAGATGTCGCCGATGATGACCAAGATGATTTTTACAATCCAATTCAATCCTGTCAAACCTGATTTTGCCATAAAATTCCTCCTAAGAATTTTTTATATTGAGCGCCGCGATTTTCGCGGGCATTCAATCATTTTTTGTCCGCGTCTTTCGCTTCCTTCTTGGACTTCTTCTCTTTCTTTTCTTTCTTGGGCTTTTCCTCTTTGGGCGCCTTTTCTTTTTTGGCGGGAACGCTTCCGCCTTCGCCTTCAAGAAGAGCCTTGCAGTCGGCCAAGCGGTTCTTGTCGTCGTCCGGCAGTTTTGGGAACTCGGGGCCGATGTCGCGCAGGGTCTGTACCAAAACTTCGCTTACAAGATAGCGCGTGTACCACTTTTGGTCGGCGGGCAAAACATACCAAGGGCAGTCCTTGGTGCTGGTGGCGTTGATCGCGTCCTCAAAGGCCTCTTGGTACTTGTCCCAGTAAGCGCGCTCCTTTATGTCGTTGGGGCTGAACTTCCAGTTCTTTTCCTTGCGGTCGATTCGCTCAAGGAAGCGGCGCTTTTGCTCGTCCTTTGAAAGGTTCAAGAAAAATTTTACGATGCGGTATCCGTTCCCGTAAAGATAGTTTTCCCAAGAGCAAATGTCCTTGTACTTGTTCTTGATGTAGTCTTTGGTCAGCGTGCGTTTTGGCATCTTGTAGCCCTTCCAAAATTCGTGGACGTTTACGACCAAAACTTCCTCGTAGTAGGAACGGTTGAAAATGCACATGATGCCGCGGCTGGGAAGGCGCTTGTGGTAGCGCCACAAAAAGTCGTGGCTTTCTTCGGTGGAGTTGGGGCCTTTAAAGCTGTGGACGATTATGCCCTGCGGGTTTACGCTGGCAAGAACGTGCTTTATCGTGCTGTCTTTGCCCGCCGCGTCCAAGGCCTGCAAAACGATCAAAACCGATTCCTTGGATTCGGCGTAAAGCTTTTCCTGCAAGTCGGCGATTTCCTTAAGGTTCTCTTCGGTCTTTTTTATCAGCTTGGCCTTTTGTTCCTTGCGGTCGCCGGAATCGTGGCAAACCTTTTTTAGGTTGAGCTTTTCGCTTCCGTCGTAGCGGTATTCCTTCAAAATATCTGACATAGACTCCTCCTTGTATTTTTATAATTATAACACGCTTTTTTATATCGCGCAAATTTTTTCTTGACAAATCCCAAAAGCCGTGTGACAATAACACATTGTTTGCGCGGCTTTATAAACTGGAGCGCGCGCAAGATTCAAGCATGCAAGGAGAGAACGCATGAGAAGATTACTAAATTTTTGTAGGGGGGGGTATTAGCTAGCCTCTGAACTGACCCCAAATTTTAGGACAGTTTAAGCGGCCAGCTCGCTTGGAGCTTTCCAGCCGAGTTTTTGTTGGACGCGCTCATTATT
>JBGUQT010000084.1:0-5289 GCA_045131275.1 Treponema sp. | reverse complement strand
TCAATAGCAAGTCGCCTTTCATTTTTTACTCCTTGATAAGCATAAGCTGCGCGGCTTGGTAGGCCGGCAAGAATTTTTTTGTTCCGCTGTTTTGGAACTGAACGTGAATCACGTATTCGTCCTCGCGCAGTTCCGCCTTGACGACTTGGCCGTAGCCGTAATCGTCGTGGTAAACCGCTTGGCCCAGTCCATATTTTTTTGCAAGCGGGTGGTTGATTTTTGGAGCGGAGGAAGGGCCTGTGCCAAAAGCGTTGGAGGCGCCAAAATTGCTGGAGGCGCCGTAAGCGTTGGAGCGGCGGCCTTCTTGCCCGCCAAACTGCGGGGTGTCGTCGTAAAAGTCGCCGTCGGAATATTCGTCGCCGTAATCGCTTCCAAAATCGGAATCGCCTTCATCGCCAAAACCCGCGCCGCCAGAAAAGCCGTTAATCGCGCGCTCAAAACTGGGCGGAACGTTTCCCAAAACGCGGAAGGTGTCAGCGCCCGCTTCTTGCAAAAAGACGCTGGGCTGCATGAACTCTGTTCGTCCGTACATGCGGCGCGTGGCGCAGCTGGTTATGTAAAGCTCGTCTTGGGCGCGCGTTATGCCTACGTAAAAAAGGCGGCGCTCTTCTTCTAGCTCGGCGGCGGACTTGTCTCCGCGCGGAAATATTCCTTGCTCCAAGCCTGTAATGATTACGCGCTTGAATTCCAAGCCCTTTGTGTTGTGCAGGGTGATCAGCGTCACGCGGTCGAGGCCTTCTTCCTCTTGGCTTGCTAGCGTTCTGTCCAATTCGATCGAGTCCAAAAATTCCAAAAGGCCGTCCATGTTAAGGGGGTAGAGGCTTGCGTTGTTGGCAAGCTCCTGCATGTTGGCCACGCGCTGGGTTCCGCTGATTTCGTCGTCGGCCGCGTGGTATTCTTCCAAGCCGCTTTTTTGCATTATCTCTTCGACGAGCGCGCCGAGGTTTTGCTTTGTTTTTTGGTCAGCGTCCGCGTGAACGGCGGGCGTGTTGTCAGCGCTGGAATCGCGCGCGGTTGTGGACTCGCCTAGCTTTTCTTTGAACGAATCGACGAGCGCGCAAAATTTTTCTAAACCTTCGCGCGCTTTTTTGGAAAGCGACGGGGCAAGGTCTTTTGAAACTTGAATCAAGTCTTGCGACTGCGCTTTTGCCGCGTCAACTATTTTGTCTTGCGTTGTTGGGCCTATGCCGCGCGCAGGCTTGTTAACGATTCTGCGAAAAGCGATCTCGTCCTTTGGGTTTGCGAGCAAGGCAAGGAAGGCAAGCAGGTCTTTTATTTCTTCGCGCTCGTAAAATTTCAACGTTCCAACGACTTGGTATGGAATTTTTTTGTGGAGGAATTCGCTTTCAAAGCCAAGCGACTGCGCGTTGGTTCTGTAAAGGATCGCCCAGTCTGAATAAGCACCGCCTTTTTTTACTTGCTTTTTTATTAGCTCGGCGCAAAAGGCCGCCTCGTCGTCTTGGTTGGGCAAAAAAATCAAGTCGGGCTCTTTTCCGTCGCCGCGCTCGGCGCTCAAAGTTTTTCCAAGGCGGTCGCTGTTGTTTTTTATGACGCAGTTGGCGGCATTCAAAATAGAGCTTGTGGAACGGTAGTTGCGCTCCAAGCGGATCAATTGCGTTCCCGGAAATTCTTTTTGAAAGTTAAGAATGTTCTGCACTTCCGCTCCGCGAAATTTATAAATTGACTGGTCGTCGTCGCCTACGACGCAAACGTAAGTTCCGCTTTCTTGGTCAACGCCGCTCAAGGCTTTTAAAAGCAAAAATTGCGCGACGTTTGAGTCCTGGTATTCGTCAACCATAATCACGCGGTAACGGTAATGCATTTGCCGCGCGATGTTCTCGTTCTCCGCAAGAACTTGGACGGGAAGCATGATAAGGTCGCCAAAGTCCACGTTGCCGGTGGAACGCAAGCGCTTTTGGTAGGCCGCGTACACGTCGGGAAAATACGACTCGCTTGAAATTTCTCCCAGCCGCAAGCTGTCGGGCGGAAGACAATAGTCTTTTGCAAGCGCGATGCTGCGCGCGTATGAAGCGGCCTCGGACTTTTTTAGGCCGGGCGTGGATTTTTGGATAAGAGTGACCATGTCGTCGTCGTCGTAGACCGTAAAGTTTTTGTCAACGCCGGCGGCCTCCGCGTATCGGCGCAAAAAATACGCTCCAAAGGAATGGAAGGTTCTTATTTGGCTTTCTTCCGCGCTTGGCTCCATCGCCTGCGCCCGCTCGCGCATTTCGTTGGCCGCTTTTTTTGTGAAGGTTACGGCAAGGATGGAGCGGGGATCCACGCCTTTTTGCGAAATGAGCCAGGCGATTTTTGTCGTGATTACGCGCGTCTTTCCGCTTCCCGCTCCCGCCAAAATCAAAAGCGGCGAGCCTTCGTGCTCCACGGCCTGCTTTTGTTCAGGATTCAATAGAGAAAGATATTTTTCCAATTCTGGCGTAGCGGGCATAGGGGATTATACTAGCGCATTTTTTAGAAAAAATCCACAGGCGGCAGGAACGGGCTGCGCTTTCACTTTTTCTTGACTTCCAGCGCTTTTTTGTCTTTTGCGTTCAAAGAGGAAACCGCCTTTAAGCCGGTCGCCTTTTCGTATTCCTTTTTGGCGGTGTTGGCAACTTTTCCTCCGCGAACGGCGACGCTCTTGTTTTCCTCAAAACCTTGCGGCTCTTCTTGCTTTGAAATCGAAGTTGCGGTTACTTCGGCAAGCATGTTCAAGACCAGCTCAATGTTCGTCATGTTGTCGCGCAGGTTTTCTTTCTTAAGGCCTTTTTTTTGCTTGTATTCTTTTACAGTGAGGCCGCTCCAGGCTTTTGTCATTTCGTTGGTCAGAATGGCGAAGTCCGCCTCTTTTTCAATTCCGCGGGCCTTCCATTCGTCCGTCAATTCCTTTCGCATTTCGATGGTCTGGAGTCGTTGGTTTATCCAGCCGTCGGTGTAGCCCTTGGCGCGGTAGTATTCCGCTCCGCGAGAAATCGCTTTTTCTGGGTCGGCGTATTCTTCCAACCTGTCGTTGCCCACTTGCGCCAGCCACATTTTGAAGGGTTCCGCTTTTGGAGAGGGGATTGACTGAATAAGGCGCAGGACGTTTTTTGTGGAAAGAACGTCAGTTTCGCGCATTTTTCCGTCCGGCGCGGGTAGTTTCAACTGTACGATTTTATCGTACAGTTCACTTCCTTCATTTGTCAACTTGGTTTTTAAGTCGCTCCAATAGCGCCTTGGATGCGGACTTTCCGTCAGAACTTCCACAATGTCCACAACCGAAAAATACCATTCCTCTTCTTCGGCGTTCCATGCGTAGCGAACCTTTTTGTTTTCAAAAAGCTTGAGTTTGTTTTGAGAATTTTCCATACCTTCCTCACAAGACGTTTGATTTTCAGCGCCAATCCAACATCGGCCTGAATTGCGGTAAAGAAAATAATAGGTCAAAAAAATGTCGTTTTTTTAGCCGCGCGCGTTAAAAAAAATAAAGGTCATTGTTGGAGGCGGAACGGTCTTAGCGCGGCAAACTTTACGCTTTTAAATATAGCGATTTTTTGGCGGAAGGGCAAGGGCAAGGGAGGGGAGGCTTATTGACAATAAAACAAGGCGGGTGTACGACCTTCCGTTTTTAGAAGGTGATACAGCATAATGGCTTTGAAGAAAAAAAGGCAGGCAAAGGCGGTGGGGGTTGAACCACACTGCATGTAGCACGTCCGAAGACCCTATGTCCGCTCCTATATTGACTTCTACCTTTGCCTGCCTAGCGCTAAATAATAACGCCGTTCAATTTTGAAGTCAAGCCAAGCCTTTGCCCTCTGTTATAAATTACATCCGCTCTTTCTTCAAAAAACTATTGATAAATAATCAAGCCCCATATATATTATAACCATCAGGAGCGTTGCTCTGGTGGGGATGAAGAAATGGATAAAAAAAATACCTGCGAGAAGTAACAGTACTACTAATCGCAGGCTTTATCCAAATCCTTGCAGCGGCTGCTATTAGCGAAAAAAAAAGAAGAAATTCTTTACTTCTTGTTAAAGGCGGTCACGCAGGGAATCATCAACGGAATCGTTCTCATAGCGGTTTTGAAAATCTTCAAGGTGATTTAGATATGGCGGAAGAGAAAAGCAAGCGCGGCGGAAAGCGCGAAGGCGCGGGGCGGCCGGTTGGCAGCAAGACGGTGACGGAAGAAAACGCCCTTTCGGTACAAGTGGCGGTGAGGTTAACCGCTGACCAGAAAAAGGAATTGGAAATCCGCGCCGCCCGCGAGGGCCTTACGGTAAGCAAATACATTCACCGCATTTTGTTTTCCGCAAGTTCAAGCCAATGACAAGAAAGGGTCGTTCAAACGGGCGGCTCTTTCTTTATGCTTCGTCGGGAACGTCCCACGCGAATGGGAATTTATTTTTTATTCGTTGCTTCATTTTCGCGGGCTCAATGTCCTTGAACCAAGGGCAATTCATCCACGCGTTTTCAGGAATTTCTTCTGGGTGTTTTTTGCAAGTCCTGTTGCCTGTGTTCAAGTCGCAATGCCAGCACTTTAATATAACCATTTGGCGAACTCCTTGGCGTATTTGGAGCGAAAAATAAGGCGGACAAAGACGGTTGGATTTGAACCAACTGCAAACGGATGAAAACTTCTCCGGCTCCGCTCCTATTTTGAGACCTTCCTTTGTCTGCCTAGCGCTAAATAATAACGCCGTCCGATTTGAAAGTCAAGAAAAAAAAAGTTCCGCCCAACTGCCCGTCCCCAACGATTGAAACCTCCCGGTTTTTGCTGTAAAATAATCTTATGGACTACTTAAAGTTGCGCGAGGAGCCGTTGAAGAGTGCCGTTCGCGAAGATTATTTTGGAAGCTACAAGTACACACAGATTGGGAACATTGACTTTGTAATCGCCAAGCGCGAATCCGAAAAGGGGCAGCGCTTTTTGGAAGGCGTTGAAAGCTACGAGGTTAAGTCCATCCTTTGGGCGGAGGCCAAGCAGGGAACAAGCCACGACATTTACGAGTCTTTTGTCCAGCTGATTCTTACAATTGGAAAGGAAAAGACTTTTGAAAAATGCCTTCCGCCAAAATACATCGGAGCCTTTGACGCGGAAAAATTCGCCTTTATTGAGTACCATAAAATTCAGGAAGTTTTTTACCAAAACGACTTTAACTGGAACGTGACTCCGTCAAACCACGATTCAAAAGAATTCAAGCAGCTGCATGAGCTTTGCGAAAATTTGCTTTCCGAAAATTCGATTCTTTTTAAATATAAAAGCCAGAACGAAGAACTAAAGGAATTCATAAAGCTTAACTTTAAGACCGA
>JBGUQT010000083.1:0-1788 GCA_045131275.1 Treponema sp. | reverse complement strand
AAAGCGTCGTAAAGCTTTCCGACCAGCCTTCCCGCCTCTACGGAAATCTCCTCCTCCCTTCTTATGTTCGCGTTCTTTGTGTCAACGAGAAATTGAAGCCGGAAAAAATCTTTTTCCAAATCCTTAAGGAAAATTTGTTGCGGCTCGCCGTTTGGGTCCTCCATGTCATAGACAAGGAATTCGTCAAAGTTGCAAGTTACAATCCACTTCGGGTGCTGGCTCAACGGAAGCTCGGCGACGTATTTTCTAGCCTGCTGGAACGGAGTCAACAAAGTTTTGTCGCTTTGCCTTATCGGTTCACGCAAATCCTTTCCGCTGGACTTCTGCTCTATCATTACCTTTGTCGAAGGAATGTAAGCGTCAATGAAATTCGTTATGGTCTTGTTTTCAATTTTTTCTTTGACTTGCTCTTCAAAAAAAATGAAGTTGGAGAAGTCTTGAACGCGAACGCCATAGACATTGCAAAGAAGGTCTATCCAAAATTTATGGCACTCGCCTTTTTCATATCCCTTGCCGCTCCAATTAAGAGCGAACTTTTTCGCCGCCGCGCTCTGTTCCTTCTGCGTCATTTTCTACCGCCCTACCCTAGCCGCCAAAGTCTGCTTGATTCCGGATTCGCGGATTTCCAAAGAGCCGTCTTTGATTTCCGCGTAGATGTAATCAAGAACCATTCTAACGCCCTTTGAGAAAGAATATCCGGCGGAGCCGAACATCTTTTTGTATTCCTCGTATTTGTCTTTTGAAAGCTTGAAATTGACAAGCTGCTCTTCCTTGGATTTTTCCTCTTGGATTTCAGCGGCCTTTTCGTTCGCCGCCATGTCTTGCGAAATCGCCTTGATTCCCTCCGCGAATTCCGACACTCCCGCGGAAATCGCGTCCTTCGTTGTGCTTGGTTTTATCGTCGCCTTCGCCATTTCATTCCCCCTCGAAATAATTTCTCAATTCGCTGTAGCTTCCGGAAAACTCGCGGACGTTCTTGAGCAAAAGCTTCAATGCGTCCACGAACACCGCCTTTGGATCGTCGCCCTCTATGCTTTGGACGCGCTCGCCGTAACTGTCCTTGTAGACAAGGCAATCCTTTCCGTCAATTACAACCCTCGCGAAAGAGGCCTCGTTGTCGTTGAGGTAGCTCCCGCAGGCTTTCAATATTTCGTCCAAAGACTTTATTACGGTTTCCTTTCGCTCGGCTTCCGGCGGGAAACTTTTCACCGCGTTGAAAAAATCTTCCTCTCGCTTCGTCATTTCGCGCCCTCCCCCATTATGTCGGAAATCAAAGCGTCCATCGCCTCTTGCGTGTCGGGCTTGAAGCCGATTTCCTGGGCCGCTATTCCGCCAAGCTCCGCTTTCTTGAAAGCCTGGTCAACGGGTATGACGTATCTTTTGCCGTCTATCCCTTCGAGAGCCGGAATCAAGGCTTTTTGGGCTCCTTCAGATTTCTTGAATTGGTTGAAAACAATCTTGTTGCTCGCGGGCTTTTCGTTCCTTCCCTTCAGCTTCTGAAGGTTGACGTAATAATTCTTTAGGCCGTCGAAAGAAGTTTTTGCCACTTGAAGAATCGGAATCACCTCGTCGGCGGCGAGGATGAATTTTTTAGTCGCCTCCGAAAAGGCCGGCGGCGTGTCGAAAAGCAAGTAGTCGAAGCCGAGCTTTCCCGCGTCCTCGACAAGATATTTGGCTATGTCGGAGTTTTCAGTCTTGACGGCTCCGTTCGTGAACCAATCGTTAAGCTTTCCGCCGGAAATCATCTGTTTTGTCGGAACGATGAAAAGGTTGTCGTAGCGCGTCTTG
>JBGUQT010000082.1:0-84336 GCA_045131275.1 Treponema sp. | reverse complement strand
ATCGCGTTGTAAAGAGACAAAAAGTTTTTCTTTCCGTCCTTCTCGTCGTCGCAGAACAGGTCGGCGAACACGCCCGACTTGATTTTTGTATTCGCTTTCATAACTACCTCTTGCCTATAAGATATATTCGTTTTGCGTTTTTTTACGTTTTTTGCGGAAAATTCGTAAAAAATTTTAGCGGTTTTTATAAGTTTTTTGCTTTGTTGCTTTTGTTCAACTAACTGGAGGCGCTCTTGACGCGTAAAAGTTTTATCCGCTAGAATGGCAAAAATGCGGATAGTTTTTTATAGTTCATGCTCAAATTATTTTGACCCAAAAATCGTTCACATAAAAACGCTGCCGTCTTGGAAGGACGAATGGAGCGCGGTGGCGAAAGCGTTCCCTCAGCACAAGTTTGCGATAGCCACGATGCTGCCCGCGATGTTTTTGCTGGACTACGAGGGCGCGGAAATTTCAAAGCCGGACGGAATCGACGTTTGCCTTTTGCAGGCGGGCGGGGCGGAAAAAATCGCCCGGCAGATTTTGGCGCTAAAGCCCGACGTCGCCGTTGCGGCAAGCTTTTGGATTACGCCCTACGATTGGCTTGGCTTGCAGGACGCGATGGTGGCCGACATTTTGCGCGAGAACGGAGTCCGCGTCGTTAGCCACAGGGCGGACACGCAGGCTGTTTGCTTTGACAAGGCCCGGACCCACGATTTTTTGGAGCGGAACGGCTTTAATTGCGCCAAGGCCGTTTACGTTGACTACGACATGTTTTGGGCGGAACGCAAAAAGCCCGAGGCGCGCGACAACGTTTACCGCGAATATGTTTTGCGCCAAATCGAGCGCCTTAATTTTCCCGTCATCATAAAGGACACGGTGGGCCTTAGTTCCTACGGAATGGAAGTCGTTCACACGATGGGGCAGGTCCGCAATTACCTTGAGTCAAAGAAGTTCAACAGCGCCCGCTTGGTGGAGGAATTTTTGGACGGCCCCCAGTTTGGAACGGAAGTGCATGCGACCAAGCGCGGCGTTATGGTTAACCAAAATGTTGACGTTTTTCCGCCGCTTTTGTACAGCGTGAACCAATACGGCATTTGCAGCCCCAAGCAGTCGGTAAAGCTGGGCCCGCTTACTTTGCCGCGCTACAAGTGCCAAGAGCTAAAGTCAGAGCTGGAGCGTTTGGCGCGGCTTTTGGACTTTGAGGGAATCGCGCAAGTTGACTTGGCCTTTCACAATGACAAATGGCACATCATAGAAATAAATCCGCGCCTTAGCGGGTCCAGCGCCGCCATCGCGCTGATTAAGGGAAAGACCTTGCCGCGCATTCTTGCGGACTTCGCGCTAGCGGCCGTTCAAGACGCGCCGCAAGGCCAAGAGGCGGCCCCCAGTTCTGGCCAGAAAAACGCTTCCGCCCTATGGCAAGAAAATCCGCCCCTCTACCTAAACATAAAGTTCCCCAACCTTACGCCGGAACAAATGAAGGCCCTTTACCAGCTGGATTTTGTCCATTACTTGTGTCAGACCGACAACGACGCCGCCAAGCAAAGGCGCGAGATGGGCTTTTGCGAAATTTTGATCGGCGGCTCTCCCGTTCCCCAAGAACTTTTGGCCCAGCTTAAAGAAATAGAGGAAAAATTTCCCGACATAATCGAGCCGGCCTTTTTTGACACGGCAAAAAAAATGATCGGCCTTCTATTGAAAGACTAGGCCTTGCGCGCTATAATAGACAAACGCTTTGTTATTGGCGTTCGGAGAAAAAAGTGCTTGGACGCAATCTATTTTCGCTCTTTTCGGGCAAGACAGTTTTAGTCGTTGACGACAGCGACATGAGCAACTCGGTCACAAAGGCCATTTTGGAGCGGTACGGCATGAAGGTCGTCGTGGCCCAAAACGGCAACGAGGCGCTTAGCCAATTTGCCGAAAGCAAGCCCTTTAGTTTTTGCGCCGTGCTTATGGACATCGCCATGCCGGTTATGGACGGCTTTGAGGCCACCAAGCGCATTAGAAATTTGAACAGACCCGATTCCGCCACGACTCCGATAATCGCAGTCACCGCCACAGTAGAGCCCAGCGACAAAAAACGAACTTTTGAATGCGGTATGACGGACTTTTTGACAAAGCCAATCGTTCCAGAGACTCTTTGCCAAACAATCGGCCGCTACTTGGAATAGCAAAAAAAATGAAAAAAATTCTTGCAATTTTTCTCTTGGCGTTGTTTTGTTTTTTGCTGAACGGTTCCGCCCAAGAAGAAGAAAACAATTGGTCGCGCCTTTCAAATTTAAGTCCAAAAGAAGAGTTGGAAATTTTTAGGCAAGCCTATCCTTGGTGCCAGTTTGAGCTGGACTACGACAAAGAGGTCAAGGACTGGGCGCTAAAAGTCACGGCCTTTAAAAAAACTTCTGTCTATTACCGGGCCGAAGGCTTGTATCTTCCCAAGGAACAATTGGAAAACCGCGACCACTTTTGGCGCGTGATTTACAGGTACAACCAAGTCTTGGAGGACCCCGCTGATTTTAGCGAAGAAAAAAAGCGGCGCATAAAAGAGTATTCCTCCAACGAAAACCGAAAAAATGGAGCGGTGTCCTCTAAATTTATTTTTGACGCGATCTACGATTGCAAGACCCGCGCCTCCACCGAGACTCACTTGCGCAGCATGACCTTGTGGAACAGGCCGCTGAACGTTCACAGGCAAATCGGAAAAAAGCTTGACAAGATAGAGGCCAAGGTTTGGGCGCTGGCCAAGACCGACAAGGAAGTCGCGTCTTTTTTAAAGACCATCAGCACTTGTTCCGGCTACAATTGGCGCGAAATCCGCGACAGCCCCACGCGCTCTTTTCACAGCTATGGAATCGCGATTGACATTTTGCCAAAAGGCTGGGGCAAAAAAATAGTTTACTGGGGTTACGAAAAGCAAAAGGGCAACAAGAACTGGATGCTCATTCCGTTAAAGTCGCGCTGGATGCCGCCGGCCGCCGTCATAAAGGCCTTTGAAGACGAAGGCTTTATTTGGGGCGGCCGCTGGGCCATTTGGGACAACATGCATTTTGAGTATCATCCCGAATTGTTTGTGGCCCGGCAGCTGTACGGCGACAAATTGAAGTGAGCTAGCGTGCCTTGATTGCCAGCCCGCGTGAGCGGGCAGTTGAATCGCTTCCTAATGCAAAATTAGCGAAGCGACATACCGTTCCTACCGAGCGGAGACTTGGGCGTAGGGCTGGCCCATAAAGACATGCTTGTAGCCGCCTTGGCCGTTTGGCGGGCATACAAGCGAAACGTCCGCCTTTGATTGGAAGACCATCACGATGTCGCTTCCGCCAAAAAGAAAGTAGCCCATCGGGTCGCCTTTCTTTACTGTTAGGCCAACCTTAAGGTTTTCTTCCCAGTTGCATGAACAAATCTGCGACATTCCAATCGGCAAAATTGCCACAAGGCCAAATTCTTTTGTGTCGATTACAACGCAGTCGCGCGTCTCAATCATTTGCCAGCCGGGAATCGCGTCTTCAAGAACATAGCGCTTGTTCTTTGCGTCCCAAACAGTGATTCCTCCGGCGGCGTTTGTTCCTTTGATTTTTCGAAGCTCTTTTATCGTTCCGCTGACGGGAAAGTGGTAGCGGTGGTAGTCGTTTACGTCAAGGAATGTGTGCGTAAGCGTTCCGCCTTTGAACGCGTCTTTGTAGGCGGAGTCGGGGCCAAGCAATTGCGCCGTAGAAGTGAAGTTGGCCGACTTGATCGCCACGCCTTCTTTTTGAACCAAGTCGCCGTTGGCGTCAACCTTCCAGATGCCTTGCGGGGTTGAGTCGGCGGGAGCGACGACATCCGAGTCGCTAATAGGCCGGACGGACGGATCGACAAGATGGCGCGAAAACCATTCGTTGAAGGTTTTCCAAACGTTAGTGTCGGCGTACCAACCGTACTGCATGTTCATGCTGGGGTCGTTTTTTACGTTTTGGTAATAGTCGTCGTTCCAGCTTGCCTCGGTGGAAAGAAATTTTCCCCAGTTGTCGGAATATTCGCGGCACCATGTTGCGATCGGTTCGTGGTATTGCAAAGTGGGGTAGTAGTAGCCGCGGCCTTCAAGCTCTTCTAGCGGCTGGTCGATGACGAACCAAAAGTAGTCCACGCTTTGGTCGATGCGGTCGTAGAGCGCGGGCTGCTTACCTTTTGCCAAAACGTTCCAGGGCATGCAAACGTCGGCCCAGTCCAAAAAGTCGTAAAGTTGGGCCACGCTTCCTACAGGATTTGTGTCGGGGTCGGGGTTTATCTCTCGCGCCTTTTTGATGGACTTTTCCATAAGCGCCATAAGGGCCGGGTCTGCGGAAAGGCATTTTTCCATCGCAAGCGAAGACGCTGAGCGGGGAAGCTTGTTTTGGGCCGCGCGCGATTTGCATGAAATCGCGCAAAGGGCGGCGATAATTAATAAAAGCGCGAATGATTTCTTTAACATAAAAATTGTCCTATTCGTTTTTGTTGATTATGCGCGATTCGAATTTGCCGGTGGCGATTTCGATCCAGCGGGTCCAAAGCGAAACTTTGTTGTCGGCGTTGAGCGCGGACCATATTTCGTTTGTCCATTCGTCGATGTTGGCGCAAGGAGCGTCAAGAAGCGCGGGTTCTCCCTCAAAGCTGGGGAGCGGGTTTCCGTCGCCCATGTAGGTGTGGATAAAGCGCGCCTTTCCGTTTTGCGGATTTGAGTACTTGTATGTAAAGCGGTTGCAGCTGTCCGCGTTTCCGCCATCGCTCTTAAGGATCGATAGTCCAAAGTTGTAGGCTCCGCCTTTAACTTCCATCACGCCGGAAATGCGCGGGGTGTAGTTGGGAGCGTCGGGCTCAAACTCGCGGCCGCGGAGCGACTCTTCAAAAGTTTTTCCTTTTGACATTTCGTCGTAAACGGTGTCGGTTTGGTCTCCGTTTGTCACGATTGTCTTTTCGCCCAAGACGCGGACAGGCGCGTAGATGATAAGGCTGGGGTCCGTCAATTTTGACGGGTCAAAGGCTTGCGTGCGGATTCCGTCTCCGTCTTGAACAAAGACGCGGTTCCGGCTGTTTTCGCTTCGTCCCATGATAAAGTAGGCGGCGATCGCGTATTTTCCGCAGGCGGATTTTCCAAGGATAATTCCGCGTCCAGGATAGCTTGTTGAAGAAAGTTCTTCTTTAATGGAAAGTGTTTTCATGTGGAACAGTATGGCAGATTTTTTGAAAAAAATCAACGCGCGAAATTCAAGGCTGAACATTTGACAAAAAGCCGCTCTAATTGTAGAATGGTAGCATTAACAATAGGAGAAAAAATGAGCATTCAAAAAAAGCCCTTGGTAAACGACCTTTACACAGCCGACCCTTCGGCCCATGTTTTTAACGGAAAGATTTACATTTATCCTTCGCACGACGAAGACATTGACGTGGCCAGCAACGACAACGGCGACCAATACGATATGGTGGACTACCACGTTTACGAAATGAAGGACGCGGAAACCTTGCCGCGCGACTGCGGATGCGTCCTTAAATTGGAAGACGTGAAGTGGGCCTCAAAGCAATTGTGGGCGCCCGACTGCGCCGAAAAAGACGGCAAGTATTACTTTTATTTTCCCGCGCGCGACAAAAAGGGAATGTTCCGCGTTGGCGTTGCCGTCGGCGACAAGCCCGAAGGCCCATTCACTCCCGAAGACGATTACATTCAGGGAACATACAGCATCGACCCTTGCTGCTTCCAAGACAGCGACAACAAGTACTACCTTACGATGGGCGGCTTGTGGGGCGGCCAGCTTGACCAGTACCGCGACAACAAGTGGAGCGCCGACAACAAGGAGCCGCAGGGAGCCGAGCCTGCTTGCACTCCAAAAATCGCTTTGCTTAAGGACAACATGAAAGAGCTTTCCGAAGACTTGCGCGACTTGGTCATCGTTGACGAAAAAGGCCAGCCGCTCAAGGGCGGAGACGACGTTCGCCGCTACTTTGAGGATCCTTGGCTTTTCAAGAAAGACGGAACTTATTACTTTACATACTCAACTGGAACAAGCCACCTTTTGTGCTACGCCACAAGCAAGAACGTTTACGGCCCCTACACTTACGGCGGCTGCATTTTGACTCCGGTTTTGGGCTGGACGACGCACCATTCGATTTTGGAATTCAACGGCAAGTGGTACTTGTTCTACCACGACTGCGAGCGCTCCAACGGCGTAAACCAAAAGCGCAACGTTAAATTCCGCGAGCTTACTTTTAAGCCCGACGGAAAAATCCAGACGATGGACGGCTTTGACCGCTAGATAAATAAAAAACAAGGGAGCTGGAAAAATCCGGCTGAGAGTAGGGTGTTCCCCTTGACCTTTGAACTTGATTTGGGTAATTCCAACGTAAGGAGAAAATATGTTCAAAACTTGTTTGGACAACGTCCGCGCGCGTTGTCCTCTAATCCACAACATCACAAACTATGTTACGGTGAACGACGTGGCCAACGTCTTGCTCGCGATTGGCGCAAGCCCCATCATGGCCGACGAACCGAGCGACGCGGCGGAAATCACCAAGATTTGCGGCGGCCTTAACGTCAACATCGGAACGCTGAACAAACGGACAATCAAGGCTATGTTCGCGAGCGCCAAAATGGCGCAGTTGCTTGGCCACAAGCTTTTGCTTGACCCTGTCGGAGCGGGAGCCAGCGCGCTCAGGACAAATACCGCAGTCCGGCTTTTGAATAAATTCCGCTTTGACGTTGTTCGCGGAAACATCAGCGAAATAAAAACTTTGGCTCTTGGAAGCGGAACGACAAAGGGCGTCGACGCGGACATCGCCGACGCGGTGACTGAAAGCAATTTGGAAAAGTCCGTAGCCTTTGCAAAAGAATTTGCCGCGAAAAAAAATTGCGTAGTCGCGATTACAGGCGCGATTGACTTGGTGGCCGCCGCCGACCGCTGCTATGTTATCCGAAACGGCCGCGCCGAAATGAGCCGCATTACAGGAACCGGCTGCCAGCTTAGCGCTGTGACCGCGGCCTACGCCGTGGCCAATCCCGACAATCTTTTGGAGGCTGCCGCCGCGGCCGTTTGCTCAATGGGCTTGGCCGGCGAGCTTGCTTGGGAACGAATGCAGGCCGGCGACGGAAATTCCACTTACCGCAACCGCATCATCGACGCCTTGTTCAACATGACAGGCGACGAGCTGGAAAAAGGCGCCAAATATGAAATTAGATGATGGAATGAACGGCGCGAAGCAAGAACTGGTTGCAAGCCCAAAAAGCGGCGCGAAACAAAAATCGTTTGCAAGCCTAAGAAGCGGCCTGCGCGACGCCCTTCGTTTATATGCCGTCACCGACCGCCACTGGCTTAACGGCAGAACGCTTTCCGAATGCGTCGCGCAAGCGATAGACGGCGGCGCGACGTTTGTACAGTTGCGCGAAAAAGATTTGGGCCAAGAAGATTTTTTGAACGAAGCCCGCGCGTTAAAAAAACTTTGCGCCGAACGCGGCGTTCCCTTTGTGGTAAACGACAACGTAATGATTGCAAAAGAAGTTTGCGCGGACGGAGTTCACGTTGGCCAATCCGACATGGCTTGCCTAGAGGCGCGCCGCCTTTTGGGGCCTGACAGCATTATCGGGGTAAGCGCGCAGACCGTTGAGCAAGCAGTCTTGGCGGAAAAACAAGGCGCCGACTATCTTGGCGTTGGAGCGGTGTTCGCAACCGGAAGCAAGGCCGACGCGGAAAGCGTTCCGATAGAGACGCTAAAAGAAATTTGCGCGGCGGTGAAAATTCCTGTCGTAGCTATCGGCGGAATCAACGCGGGCAATGTCCATCAGTTAAAGGGGAGCGGGATCGCGGGCGTGAGCGTCATCAGCGCGATTTTTGCCAACGACGACATTCGCGCCGCGACAAAAAAATTAGCGGAGAAAGTCGCGGATCTTTGAAAGACCAAAAAAACGCGGCAACAAAAATAAATGCCATGGGGGCACCACTTGGCATAAAGCAGATTCTAGGAGGAATGTATGAAAACTGCTTTAACGATCGCTGGAAGCGATTCCAGCGGAGGCGCCGGCATTCAAGCGGACATCAAGACGATGACGGCAAACGGCGTTTACGCGATGAGCGCCGTCACGGCCTTGACCGCCCAGAATACGACCGGCGTTTCAGACATTATGGAAGTTTCGCCGGAATTTTTAAAGGCGCAAATCACCGCCGTCGCCACGGACATTTTTCCCGACGCTGTAAAGGTTGGAATGGTTTCTTCTTCCGCGCTGATTCAAACAATAGCGGATTCAATCAAGGAATTTAATTTTAAGAACGTCGTCGTTGACCCGGTGATGGTGGCCACAAGCGGCGCCAAGTTGATTAGCGACGACGCGATTTCTACTTTAAAGGAACGCTTGCTTCCGCTTGCGACAGTGATAACGCCTAACATTCCCGAAGCGGAAGTCCTTTGCGGAAAACAAATCCATAGCCCGGCCGACATGGAAGCCGCAGCCCAAGACATTTTCAATCAGTTTGGCGCGGCGGTTTTGCTTAAAGGCGGCCACAATTTGAATGACGCCAACGATTATCTTTTCGGCAACATTGACGGCGGCGAGCGCATGGGCCGATGGATTAACGGAAAGCGAATCGACAATCCCAACACGCACGGAACCGGCTGCACCCTTTCCAGCGCGATCGCCAGCAATTTGGCCAAGGGCAAAAGTTTAGTCGAGTCCGTCCAGGCAGCCAAAAACTACTTGACCAATGCGCTCGCCGCCATGCTGGATTTGGGCAAGGGTTCCGGCCCGATGAACCACGCGTTTTCGCTTGGGGAGTTAATATGACAGTTTTTTCTAGTTCGTTGATTTGGTTTGGAGCCGGGGTTTCAATCGCGGAGATTATTACCGGAACGTATTTCGCGCCGCTGGGCTTTGCAAAAGGCTTGGCGGCTATTGTAATCGGCCACATTCTTGGCTGCGCGCTTTTGTTTTTGACCGGCGTTATTGGGGCCAAAAAAAAGATGGCCGCCATGCAGACGACCGCTTTGAGTTTTGGAAAATTTGGCGCCAAGTTTTTTGGCCTTTTGAACGCGGCGCAGCTTTTGGGCTGGACAGGAATTATGATTTACGACGGCTCCCTCTGCGCCAACACAATCATTAACGGCGCCAAAGATTATTCCAAGGTCGCCGCGCTTGCGATTGGCCTTTTGATTGTCGTTTGGATTTTGGCGGGCGTCCGCAATTTGGACAAGCTTAACTTTGCGGCGGCTGTCGCGCTTTTTTGCCTTACGATTTTGTTGTGCGTGAAAATTTTTGGCGGCCTTTTTGGCGCGGGCGATGCGGCAAGCGGAGCGGAAGCCGGCGCGGGACTTGGCGCCGCGGCTGGCGATGTTGCGGACCAGGCGCTTTCGTTTGGCGCGGCGATAGAACTTTCTGTCGCGATGCCGCTTTCGTGGCTTCCTGTAATCAGCGACTACACAAAGGACGCCAAGCGACCGATTGCCGTTTCGTTGGCCGGCGCCGCGGTTTATTTTTTGGTCAGCGTTTGGATGTACATGATCGGAATGGGCGCGGCGCTTGTGGCCGGCCAAAACGAGATTGACGTTGTCATGCTAAAGACTGGCTTGGGAATCGCCGCGCTTGTGATTGTCGTTCTTTCAACCGTGACAACGACTTACCTTGACGCGTATTCCGCCGGAGTTTCCGGCCAAAGCGTTCACTCTAAAATCAACATAAAGACCGCGGCGATTATAGTCGCCGTTTTGGGAACGGTTGGCGCGCTTCTTTTTAACATGGACAACATTACGGACTTTTTGTATTTGATTGGAAGCGTGTTCGCTCCGATGACCGCCATCCTGCTCGCCGACTTTTTTGTCCTTAAGAAAGATTCCTCCAAAAAAGCGATTGACGGCCGCGGCGTGGCCTTGTGGGTTTTGGGCTTTATAATCTACAGGCTTTTTATGGGTTTTGACTTTGCCTTTGGCTGCACGCTCCCCGCGATGGCCGCCACATTTGTCTTGGCGATCTTTTTGTCGGACTTTGGATTTTTGAAACGTCCGTAAAGCGACCGCAAGGCCGCGGCGAAACAGCTCGCAACAACGATTGAGGTCTTGCAACCGAAGGCGCGAGCTGCGATTGACCGAGAAAGGGCTCGTTGTTATAATCTAAGAATGGTAGATGTAGAGAACAACGCGTTAGCCGGTTGCCAATTTATTGATTTGTTTGCGGGCTTGGGAGGCTTTCGATTGGCTCTTGAATCTTTGGGGGCCTCTTGCGTTTATTCAAGCGAATGGGACAAGCAGGCGCAAAAAGTTTACCAAGAAAATTTTGGCGAAACGCCCCAAGGCGACATAACTCAAGTAGACGAAAAATCAATTCCCAACCATGACATTTGTTGCGCCGGTTTTCCCTGCCAGGCTTTTTCGATTAGCGGAAAAATGCGCGGTTTTGAAGACAGCCGCGGAACGCTTTTTTTTGACGTGGCGCGCATTGTCCGAGAAAAAAAGCCAAAGGTCGTCTTTATGGAAAACGTGCGGAACTTCGCGCGCCACGACGGCGGCCGCACGCTGCAAGTGGTTCAAAAAACGATGGAAGATTTGGGCTACGCTTTTTATTGGAAAGTTTTGAGCGCTCTTGATTACGGCGTTCCTCAAAAACGCGAGCGCGTTTATATGGTTTGCTTTAGAAAGGATTTGTTCCCTTGCGCGGACGACGGTTCCCGCAAAATCAATTTTGAGTTTCCAAAGCCGTTTCCTTTGACGCGCCACGTGGAAGACTTTTTGCTCCCCGAATCCGACGAAACCCGCGCCCTTTATGACGAGCGCTATCCGATGATCTTAAATCCAAAGAAAAAAGAAAAGTACAGCTCAAAGGCCATTAAGCTTGCGATCGTAAACAAGGGCGGCCAAGGCGAGCGCGTCTATTCAACAAAAGGAATCGCGGTCACTTTAAGCGCTTACGGCGGCGGGGTCTTTGCAAAGACTGGCGGCTACTTGGTCAACGGAAAGCCGCGCCGTTTGCATCCGCGCGAGTGCGCCCGCTTGATGGGCTATCCTGATTCATACAAAATTTCAAAAAGGCCCAATCAAGCCTACAAGCAATTCGGCAACTCTGTCGTCGTTGACGTGCTTCAGCTGATTGCCGTTCAAATCGCAGAGACGCTAAAGAGCGCGAATTAAGATGGACACGCTTACAAAAGAACAACGGCATTTTGTAATGTCCCAAATTAAAAGCAGCGACACCAAGCCGGAGCTTTTGGTCCGTTCCTACTTGCACAGACTAGGATTTAGGTTCAGAAAAAACGACAAGCGCTTGACTGGAAAACCTGACCTTTACTTTCCGCGCTACTACGCGGTGGTTTTTGTCAACGGCTGTTTTTGGCACGGCCACCGTTCCTGTAAAAAGGTGAGGATTCCAAAAAGCAACACGGAATATTGGACGCAAAAAATCGAGCGCAATAGAGAGCGCGACAAAGAAGAAGTCAAAAGCCTTTTGGAGCAAGGCTACAGAGTCGGCGTTGTTTGGGAATGTTCGATTACAGGAAAGAACCGCGCGCAAAAAATTCAAGCCCTCTCCGAAAGCGTGGCGGTTTGGCTGGAAGAGGGCTTTGACCAAAATTACAAAGAGTTTTAAGAAAAGGCTTACAGACCCTTTGCCCAGGCGTAAGTGCTAAGGTAGGGGTCCGGCTTGATCGCGCTTGGGCTTTCCCAAACTTCGTCAATCAAGCCTTTTGAATTTATGCGGCCTATGCGAACGCGCTTTTGCAAGTGCTGGTTTTCGCCGTCAATTTTTACGATTCCTTCTGGCGCGTCGTAGCTTAAGCCTTTGGCTGCGATTCTGACTTTTTCGGTGTCAAAGGAGCCTGCTTTTTCGCAAGCCAAGGCCCACAGCTGGACGGCGATATAGGCGGCCTCCATCGGGTCTCCGATAATTTTGTCTTGTCCGTACAATTCCTTGTAGCGCTGGACAAAAGTTTTGTTTTGGAACGACGCGATGGTTTGAAAGTAGCACCATGTTACAAGGTGGCCTTCGACAAACTGGGGGCCTATGTAAAGCGCCTCTCTTTCTGAAACTGAAAAACTCATTACAGGAATGTCTTTGGGCGTCACGCCGGCCTCTCTAAGCTGGATAAAAAAGGCTTTGTTTGACGCGCCGTTGATTGTGTTGATTATGACGTCGGGCTTTTTGGCGACTATGTCTTGAATTATGTCCCTAAAATTATCGGCGTCGAGCGGCTTGTATTCCTCTCCGACTACAACGCCTCTCAAATAATTCAAGTGCGCCTTTGCGATTTTGTTTGCCGTTCGCGGAAAGATGTAGTCCGAGCCGACTAAGTACATGCGTTTTCCAAAATTGTCAAAGCAGAATTCAACGCCGGGCGCGACTTGCTGGTTTGGCGCGCTGCCTGTGTACATTATGTTTGGGCTTGCTTCCATTCCTTCGTATTGCAAGGGGTACCAAAGCAAACCGTAAATATCAGGCGATTCGACGACGTTGAGGACTTCTTTTCTTGACGCGGACGTCCAACAGCCAAAAATCGTCGCGACCTTGTCTTCGGCAAAAAGTTTTTTCGCTTGCTCCCTAAATGCGGCCGGATCGCTTTTGCCGTCAAGCTGAACGATTTGGATTTGCTTTCCAAGAACGCCGCCCTTTGCGTTTATTTCGCTGATCGCCATTTTCTCCGCGTTGGCCAAGCCTTCCTCGCTTTTTGCCATCGCTCCCGTCAGCGAATGCAAGATTCCTACTTTTACGACGTTTTGATTTTTATTGTTTGAGCAAGCCGTTAATGTTGCCAAAAGGGTTGCGGCCGCAAGCGCTAAAAATTTATTGACTTTCATTTTGTTCCTCCCGGCAGAATGTCATAGGTTGTCATGATGCCTTTGCCTTTGATGTCGCATTCAATGGGCTCGCTAAAGTTAAAGTCCGACACGCCCTTGGTTCTTTCGTAAACCGCTTCTGAAATTTTTATTTCGCCAGGAGTCGCGGCGCTTTCCATGCGGCTTGCGACGTTTACGGTGTTTCCCCAAACGTCGTAGATGAATTTTGTCTTTCCGATAACGCCGGCGTTGGCGGGGCCTGAGTTAAGGCCGATTCTTATGTTGAACTTAATCATCGCCTTTTCGTTGTAAGCCTTAAGGTCTTCCATCATTCCAAGCGCAAAGCGAACCATAATCTCCGCGTGCCTGTCGTTTGACGTTGGAAGTCCGCAACCGGCCATGTAGGCGTCGCCGATTGTCTTGATTTTTTCTACGCCCATGTTTTTGGCGCGCTCGTCAAAGCGGCTGAACAAGTCGTTGAGGGCAAACGCGATTTCTTCCGCCGTGTGCTCGCTGGAAGTTTTTGTAAAGTTTTGGATGTCGGAGAACAAAATCGTAACGTCAGAGAAGTTTTCACCGATTGAGTGAATGTTGTCGCGCAATTCGTTGGCTATCTTGTCCGGCAAAATCGCGCGCAAAAGTTGGTCTGATTTTTCTTTCTCTATTTCCAACTGCTTTGTGCGCTTTTTTACGATTCCTTCCAAGCGAATGTTTTCCAATTTGATTCGTCTTTGCTTTAAGTAAAAGATTGTGACAACCGTTCCAAAGAAAGCGATTGTGGCCAAAATCCAGAACCATCTGGTTTGGTAAAAGTAGGGCTTTTGAACAAAAAGCATTGTCTCGGCCTTTGGAGAGATCAAGCCTTCGCCGTTGATGGCGTTGACCATAAAAATATGTCGGCCCGGCTTTAAGTTTGTGTAAGAAATTGTGCGCAAAGAGCTGGCTTCCGAAAAGTCGTCTTCAAAGCCGGTCAGCCTGTGCGTGAATTTTATTTTTTCGGGCGCATTAAAGCTAAGGCCTGTGTATTTGATTTCGACGCGCTTTGTTCCCGGCTTTAGCTCGATAAAGTTGGTCGGCTGCTTTTGCTCCATAGAGTCAATTTTTATTGTTTCGATGCAGACCAAAGGAAGTACTGGATTGGCGTGAACCTTTTGCGGGTCGTAAATCGCAAAGCCGTCAACAGTCGCAAACCACAAGCGGCCAAGACGGTCGCACATGCTCAATGAAGTTGATGTAGGTCCGTCGGAATCAAAGCCTTCGTTTTTGTTGTAGTACTTGATTGCGATTTTTCCTCTTGTTCCTTCCGCCGCCGCGACAAAGTCCTCAAAGGGGGCGCAGGCGATTCCGTAATTGCTGGTTATCCAAGCTTGGTTTATCTTGTCAAAGAAAATTTGGAAGACGGAATCTGTTTCTAGGCCGTTGTCTGAATTTACTGTTTGGAATTTGGTTGGCAAGCGCTGCTGTGAGCTGTCGTACGACGGGCAACGGGCAAGTCCTGTTCCTGTGCTGATCCAATAAGAGCCCTGCTTGTCTTGGCAAATCTTGAATATGATGTTTCCCGGCAGGCCGTGCTCGGATGTTTGCCGGCCAAGAATCGTTTCATCTTTCATGTAGTAAACGCCGCCGCCGTCGGTTCCAATCCAGAACAAGTCGTTCTTGTCCTTGTAAATGCACATGACATATTCGTTTGTGAGCCCGTTTACTTGGCGGAAATTTTTTATGCTTCCGTCCCGGTGAATCACGCTAAGGCCGTTTGTCGTTCCTACGTATATTTCGCCGGGCTGGCTTTCTATCGCGACGCGGATTTTGTTTCCCGCGAGGCCGTCGTCCGTTGACCAGGATTTTATTTGGCCGGAGCGGACGTTGTACCTGATGAGTCCCGGCTTTGAATAGCAGCAGGCCAAGATGTCTCCGTTGGAGACGATTTCTACGTGGCGGACGCGAACCTCTTTTGTAAAATCCGTAAGGCGGTTGTAAACTTGCTTTCCGTTTTTGTATGCAAGAACTCCTTCGTCGGTCGCAAGCCAAACTGTTCCGTCGCGCCCTTCGGCAATGGCGTTTGTTGTGTTGGAGCTTTTTACCATTTTAAAGCGGCCTTGCGTCAGTTTTCCGACTCCGTTCCTGTCTGTCGAAATCCAAATGTTTCCTTCGCGGTCGCAAATTATTTTATTGATTTTTGCGCCTTCTATTCCCTTTATGCGGCATTCGTAGAATTTTCCTTTGCTATAGGCGACAAGGCCTTCGTCCGTTCCAAACCAAATGTTTCCGTCGGGAGCGGGGTAAATCGTTCCTGTGGCCGTGTAGTCCAAAAAGGTTCCTGTCAAAACTCTTGACGCCTTTCCGTTCTTTATTTGGTAGATGCCCTTTGTTCCAAGCGCTATCCAATAGCTTCCTTGTTTGTCTTGGGTTATCGCCGTGGCTGTGTATTCCCCAAAAGAGTTCATAAAGGGAACGGATCTGAAAAGTCCGTTGATGAAAATGAACAAGCCTTTTTCGTTTTCTGTCGTAAGCCAAACGCAGCCGGCGGTGTCGCAGTAAAGGTTTGTGCAAAGAATTCCCTTCGCAACCGTTCCCGGCTCAAATTGCGGGTTTATTAAATGCCTGTCGTGGGTCAAGCAAACTACGCCCGCCGACGTTCCGACCCAAATGTTTTGCTTTTTGTCCTCGACAATCGCGCGGACTGAATTGTTTGGAAGGCCGTTTTGCGTTGTAAAGGACAAGTTGTTTCCGTCGGGCGAAAGCATTTGCAAGCCTTCGTCGTTTGAGCAAACCCAAGTGTTTCCGTCCGTGTCCTGCAAGAGCGCCCTGGCCGAAGCGAACGTTATGTTGTTGTCTTTTCCCCGCCTCAGCGTGGTGAATTCCAAGCCGTCAAAGCGGACAAGGCCTTCGTAAGTTCCGATATTGATAAAGCCGTCGCGAGTCTGTATTACGTCGGTGGCGGTGGTTCCTTTAAGCCCGCCAAAAGAATTCCACGATTGGTAGACATAATTGTCAAAAAATGAGTCTTCCGCAAAAGAAGCGCCCGCAAGTACAAGGCCCGCGAGAATGAATGAAAACGATCTTTTCATACTATATATTGTAAACCTAAAAGGGGAAATTTGCAAGAATTCCGATGGGGAAGGAAAAGCCCAAAAAGGCGGCGTTTGACAGGCGGCGGCTTTTTCGTTACTCTAAAAGCTATGAAAAACATCAAAATTCAAAAAAAATTGGTCCTTAGCGCGCTTTTTGCGGCTTTGGTGAGCGTCGGCTGTTTTATCCAAATTCCCCTTCCGGGCGGAGTGCCGATCGTAATTCAGGACATGATGGCTATGCTCGCAGGCCTTCTTTTGGGCCCTTTTTTTGGCGGCTTGGCTGTCGTGATTTTTTTGCTTTTGGGAGCGGCTGGCCTTCCCGTTTTTACCGGCAAGGCTGGAGTCCACGTTTTGGTCGCGGGCCCGACAAGCGGCTTTTTGTGGGGCTATCTTTTGGCGGCAGTCGTCGGGGGAACTATTCTCGCGCTTTTCCTTTCTAGCGGCAAGGAGGAACGGTCGCCGGCGGCCCAATGGCTCGTAATCGCGCTTGCGGCTTTGGCGGCTACAATCGTTCTCTTTGCGATAGGAATCCCGGTCGGAATGAAGATGATCGGCGTCGGAATCGAAAAGGCCATGGCGATTTTTTTGATTCCCTTTATTCCAGGGAACGTGATAAAATTGATTTTGATGGTCGTCCTGGTCAAAAAGCTTAGGCCCGCGATTTTGGCCTACACCGAATAATTTTTTTTGAAGCCTATGGAAGAAGCGCAAAAAATTCTTGAAGTAAAAGACCTCACCCGAATTTTTTCCGACGGAACAAAAGCTTTGGACGGCGTTTCCTTCCACGCCCAAAAAGGCGACTTCATTGTCGTGGCCGGTTCCAACGGCTCCGGAAAAAGCGTCTTGATGTCGCTTATCGCAGGCCTCGACGAGCCTACCAGCGGAACTGTCGAAATCCAAAAAGGCTTTGAGGCCGGCCTTGCCTTTCAAGACGCCGACGCGCAAATCCTCGGACAAACGCCGTTCGAAGACGTAATGTTCGGCGCGAAGGCTTTGGGCCTGGCCAAAAAACAGGCGGCGCAAATCGCGCAAGGCGCTCTGGAAAAAGTCGGCCTTATAGAAAAAAAAGATTTTAACGCCCGCACCCTAAGCGGCGGAGAAAAGCGCCGCCTTTGCGTCGCAGGAATCCTTGCGCTTGGACGCCAGCTTATAATTTTTGACGAGCCCTTCGCAAACCTTGACTGGCCGGGCGTCCAGCAAACCACCGCGATAATGCGGGACCTTAAGGCGCAAAAAAAGACCGTCATCGTTTTGACCCACGAGATAGAAAAAGTTTTGGCGCTTGCCAACCGCCTTATCGTTTTGGACAAGGGAAAAATCCGCTTTGACGGAAGCCCTTCCGACGGCCTAAAGTTTAATCTTGAAGAATGCGGAATAAAAAATCCGTTGAACTCCTACAAAAAGCTTGAGGACTTGCAATGGTAGCGGCCTTGTTCTCATACAGAATAGGCTCGTCTCTTTTGCATAAAATTAACGCCGGCGCAAAAATTATTTTTTTGTTCGCCTTTAGCGTATTTGTTTTTTGGGGAACGCCACAAAGCGCCGAGGAACTTTTTTGCTTTTCGTTATTGGTTCGGACGGCCGCCTGTTTTGTTACAAGCGTGATTTTGTTTTTTATGGCTGGCGCCAATTGGAAGAGCCTTTTTGCCTTGCGCTATGTTTTTGTTTTTGGCCTTTTGGTCACCCTTGCAAAAATTGTCGGAGCGTCCGCCGAATCTTTGCCCTTTGCAATTGCAAGCGGCCTTTTGTACACCGCGCGCTTTTTTATAAGCGCCTTGGCCGCGCAATGCGTTTTTGAAACAACGACAATGGTTCAAATCCAAGAGGCCCTGCGCCTCCCTTTGGTTGTGAGCCTTGCGATAAATTTTATTCCGCAAATTTTTAGCGAATGGGAAAAGATAAAATTGGCGGCCCGGGCAAGAGTTCCCAAGGCCGCGCGAAAAAATCCGATAAGGGCTTGCGCTTTGTTTGTAAGCCAACTTGAGGCGCTTTTGCTTTCTATGCTTCAAAAGGCCGAGACCACAAGAAAGGCCGTCGCCAACCGGCGCGGCGATTTTTAGAATTAAAATCAGTTTGCTGTTGAGCGCAAAAATTCTGCGTAAATGTCTACGCCGCTCACCGCCACCGCGCGGACACGGACAACTGCGCCGGGCTTTATTTTAGCCGCAGCCTTTTTGTCGTCCGCGTCGTATTCGATAACGATGTTTCCGTCAACTTCTGGGGCTTGGAACCAAGCGCGGCCGATGGCGTAGGCGGCATCTTGGTCTTGCGAAAGATTTTTGTCGGCGCGGGGGCCGTCAATTATTTCTTCCACCAACACATCGTATTCCAAATATTTTTTGTTTTTGCGAACTCGGGCGGCCAAGCGCTTTTGGGTTATTTCCTCTTGGGCGGCTTGCAAGGCCTGAACTCGCGCGGCGGCCGTCTTCTTGGGAACTTGGCCTTTCATGCTAAAGGCGGCGGTGTCTTCTTCCTTGCTGTAGGCAAAGGCTCCGCTCCAATCAGGCTCGATTGATTTCAAGAAGTCCAAAGTGTGTTGGGCCGCCTCTTCTTTTTCGCCGGGAAAGCCAGCCAAAAAAGTCGTGCGCAGGGCCGCGTCGGGAAATTGGGCGCGAATGTTTTGGACAAGGTCCTTGTAGTAGGACGCGGAATTTTTTCTGTTCATCGAGCGGATAATGTCGTCGTCGCCGCTTTGGAATGGAATGTCAAAGTAGGGCAGAATGCGCGCGTCGTTTTTTATGACGTCCAAAATGTCTGGGTTAAAGTGGTCGGGGTGAATGTAAAGCAAGCGGATCCAGAAGCCGCCCTTTAGAGCGCTGATTTTTTTTAGCAAGGCCGCAAGCGGGGAAAGGCCGCGCTTCTTGGTTTTGCAAACGATTTCTGTTTCGCCGCGCTTCTTGGTCTTGCCATCAGTCTCTGTTCCGTAGGCCGCAAGATCCTGGCCGATAAGATTGATTTCAAACACGCCCTGCTTTAATAGCGCCTTGATTTCTGCAACAATGTCGGCGGCCGGGCGGCTCCTTAGTTCCCCGCGAATCAATGGAATCGCGCAAAAGCTGCAATGGTTTGAGCAGCCTTCTGTGATTTTTACGTAAGCGGAATTTTTATAAGACAAGAGCTTTAGGCGCTGGCCGCAAGAAACGCCGGCTTGCTTGGGCGTAAGAACATCGCGCTTTCCGGCCATAATTTTTTTAGCGAAAGAAGCCACGCGGCTTAAATCCCCGTTCCCAAAAATGCCGTCGGCTTCAGGAAGGTCTTCCTTAAAAATCTTGGCGTAACGTTGCGCGAGGCAGCCGGCCAAAATTATTTTTTTGTCCTTGTATTTTTTTCGCGCTCCCAAAAGCGCGTCAAGGGATTCCTTTTTGGCGCTTTCGATAAAGCCGCAAGAATTGATTATGATTAAGTCCGCGTCTTCGGCAGTCTCGGCTTCGGCAAACCCGGCGCCGAGCAAATTGGAGATGATTACTTCGCCGTCAACCTGGTTTTTGGCGCAACCGCGCTGGTCAAGAAAAAATTTAGTCAAGGCCTTCAACTACCAAACGATAGCGGCTGTCGTCGGTGCGAATCCACTTGATGTCTTCTACAACGACTTCGCCCGCCTTTGCGATTTCCAAATCGTGGGCGCGACCGCCTGCGATCACTTGGAACTTTACGGTGTTTCCGTTGCTTATCCAAACGCGGGTCTTGTTGTTGGCTGTCATTGTGACCGCGTCGCCGTTGGTGTAGTAGTTTTCTACAGAATCTTTTCTGTCAACTTCGTAGCGGAAAACGCAGGGGTTTCTAAAGCTGGCGTTAAGAGTGAATGGGTAGGCCCTGTTGTCTTCAAGAATGATTGTTTGGTTGGCCTGCTGCGACGCAAGCAAAGGAATTGAAGTTTCGTCAACGTTTTCTGTTACGGCGCTTCCGTCCTTGAGCATGATGTAAACTTCCGCTCCGCGAGAATTCTTGTTGGAAGAAACTTCCCAAACGTCAATCACAAGGTCAACCGCGCTGTCGCCGTCAATGTCAAGCTCGCGCGTTTCGCTAAGGTCAAAGTACTGGAGACCGACCGGAGTTTGCAAGCCAAGGCGCGAGTCTGTGTCGCTTGCGACGGTGAGCATGATGTTTCCGTCGTGGCTGGGAACCAAGATTTGGTCGCCCACGTAAAGGCGTTCGTTCAAGGGCTTGGAGTCAAGCTCGTAAGTTTTTTGCTGAACCTTGTTTGAAACCGCGTACTCGTTTTGCTTTGCGATTTGCTTGGGCCTGTATACGGCAAAGTAAATTATCAACAAAACGATTGTCGTAACCGCGATGATTGAGCTTGTGACGATGGCCGGAACAAAGTATGTCGGCTTTGGCTTTTCAAACAAGCCTTCGGGAACGGGAGCCTCCTGCACCAAGGCGGCGTGGTAAAGCTTTGTCAAGCGCGCGGCGTCAACGTTTAGGTATTCCGAATAGTTCCTCAAAAAGCCCACGACATAGGCCTCGCCGTGAAAGACCGAAGTGTTTTCGCTTTCCAAAGCCTCTATGTAGCGCTGCGAGATTGAAGTTTCTTTTGCGGCTGTCTCAACCGATACTTTTTTTTGTTCGCGAGCGTGTCGCAGAATGGCGCCGTAACTGTCCATCGTCCTTTCCTATTAAAACATAAAATTGTCGTAACTGTTCGCCGCTGACGGAATGTCGTAGCTAAAGCGCTGGGCGGTCAAGCCTTGGTTGATCTCGTAGTCTGAAAAATCAATCTTGTATGTTACGTCCGCAGGCGTGACCGCTTCTACGCGGCGAATCAATTTTGTTTTTGGAGTGATGGAAAGCTTGATGTAGCGGAAGGCTTCGCTTGTGGTGCGGCGCCATAAAACCAAGCGCACGACTTTTTCGTCAGAGACCATGCCTGTCGCCTTGTCTTCGTCAAGAGGAACGGCTTCCTGGCTTGTCTCGTAGCTTACTGTGTAATAGCGGCGCATCAAAGAAAGGCCTTCGCTTGTGGCAAGGTTGGCCGCGTTTCCCTTTGCGTCGGAATCTTCGTTGTTGGCGTTTTGCGTCAAGACAGCCTGGTGGCCGGGCAAGTAAATCGTGAGAGTTTCGCCGTTAAAGACGATGACTTGTTCCTCCGGCTTTGAAAAGTCAAAGCGGACTTTGTCGGGCTGAAGGTAAGTGATTTTTGCCTTCATGTCCTCTTTGTCGATCGTGATGTTGGCGTTGGCCTGATAGTCTTTTATTTTTCCGTATTCTTCCGAAACGCTTTTAAAGTATTCGTTGGCGGTGATGATTGTCTCCGGGCCCTGGGCAAAGACGCCCGCTGACAAAATGGCCGCGGCAAAAGCGCTCAAAATCGATTTCTTAACTGACAATTTCATGCCGTCTATTATAGAAGAAACGCGTTCCATCGTCAATAGTTTACGGCAGCAGGTAGGCTAGCGTTCCGAGGATAAGGAGGAGGGCGACGTTCCACAAAGTGAAGATGGCCATGTAGTTGGGAGCGTTTTGCGATTTTGCCTCGTCGGATGTTGAGTAAAGCTTGAACGAAATGACGCTTGCCATCGAGGCGATCAAGGTTCCTAATCCGCCCGCGTTGACCGCAAGCAAGAGGGCCGCTCCGTCCTGGGCAAAGGCGCTTAGCAATAGAGCCGCCGGAACGTTGCTGATGACCTGGCTTGCCGCGATTCCCGCGATGTAAGTCGAAAGGCGGCTTTTTAACGCTCCCTGCAAAAAGTCAGAAAAGGCGGGAACGGTAGAAAGCGTTTTTGTAAAGATGAAAAATCCGGCGAATGTAAAGAGCAAGCTGTAGTCGACTTTTTTTAGAAGGCGAGCGTCGCAAACGACGGCAAGAACTAGCGTGAAGGCCAGCATGATCCGCCAGTCCAAGGCGCGGAAGACCGTCAAAAGGCAGACGACAAAATTAGCCGCGTAAAGGAAAGTCTTGAAATTCCATTTGACAAAGACGCGGTGGTTTTGCAATTCTTCCGGATTGATTTTGTCGATTTGGCCCGGGGCCTTTTTGGTAAAGAAGACCGCCAGCGCCAATAGCGCGAATAGCGATGGAACGGCAATCCTTGCGGTGAGGCCAAAGAATTCCGCCGCGGAAAATTCGTATTTTGAAAATAGGTAGAGGTTTTGCGGGTTTCCCATCGGGGTGGCGCAAGAGCCAAGGTTGGCCGCGAGGGTTTCCAATACGATTAAGTTTGCGCAAGGAAAGCCAAGGTTTTTAAAAATCAATATCGATATCGGAACGAAAGTCAAAAGCGCCACGTCGTTTGTGACTAGCATCGAGCTAAAAAACACGATGCTTGTAAGCAAAAAGTAAAGGGAGCGGCGGCTTTTGCAAAGGCGCGTAAGGCGGGCCGCCGCAAAGTCCAAATAGTTTTGGCTTTGAAAGGCCTTTATCACAAGCATCAAGCAAAACAAAATCGCGAGCGTCCTAAAGTCAATCGCTTGGACGTAAAGGCAAGGTTGGGGCCTGACAAGCGCCGCCGCGACGGCCGCCAAAAAAATCGCCGCGAACAAAACCGGCTCGCGCTGGACAAAGGCGAAAAATCCCCTCCCAAGCCGCGCAACAATATTCTTCATGCCGACAATTTAGCGCTTTTTTTGCCTTCTATGCAAGCGGACGCCCCTTCGCCTTCTTGGCGCGATTTGCGTTCCTGCCTACTTGAACAAAAAGCGCGAAATGCGCTATAATCGACTTCACTTGGGGTATTAGCTCATCTGGTAGAGCGATAGGTTCGCAATCTATAGGTGGTCGGTTCGAGTCCGATATACTCCACAAAAGGCTGTCCTTTGGGCAGCCTTTTTTATTTCCCTTTTAATTGAATTTTCTCCCCATTTTTGATAGAATGTTGGGCATGAAAAAGACAGGCTCACAAATCATTTGCGAACTTTTAAAGGCGTATAAAATAACGACAGTGGCGGGTATTCCGGGCGGATCGATTTTGCCGCTTTACGACGAATTGGCCCGAAGCGGAATCAAGCACGTCCTTGTCCGCCAGGAACAGGCCGCGGGCTTTATCGCGCAGGGATTCGCGCGAACTACGGGAAAGCCCGCCGTTTGCATGGCCACCAGCGGCCCGGGCGCGATGAATCTTTTGACGGCCATCGCCGACGCTCGCTGCGACTCGATTCCGATTATCGCGATTACGGGGCAAGTGAACCTTTCCATGATTGGAACGGACGCCTTTCAGGAGGCCGACACTTTTGGACTTTCGTTCCCGATTACAAAGCACAGCATGATGGTAAAGAGCGCCGCCGAGCTTTTGACGGCTATTCCCAAGGCGTTTGAAATCGCGACTACTGGCCGCCCCGGCCCAGTTTTGATTGACGTTCCGCGAAACGTTCAGCTTGAGGAAGTTGAATTTTCATCTTGGCCAAAATTCTCTTCCGCAAAAACGGAAGTCCGCTTCCACACTCCCAAAAAAGAAATCCCCGCGCGCTTAAAGGCGATTTTTGGCGCGATGGACAAAAGCAAAAAGCCCGTCGCTTACTTGGGAGGCGGCTGCAATTCCATAGAGGTGGCAAAATACCTTAAGGCGCTTTTTGGCCTTTACAAGATTCCGGCGGTTTCAAGCCTTATGGGAATCGGAGCCGTTCCAGCGACCGACTCTTCTTATTTGGGAATGGTTGGAATGCACGGCTCCGTCGCGGCCAATCAAGCGATGCACGACGCGGACTTAGTTCTCGCGCTCGGCGTTCGCTTTGACGACCGCGCGATTGGCCTTGCAAAAGAATTTTGCCCCAACGCGAAAATCGTCCACATCGATATCGACGCCGCCGAAGTGAACAAGATTTTTGCAGCCGACATTTCTTTGGTTTGCGACTTGGAAAGCTCCCTTGCCGCGCTTTCAGAGCTTGTCCGCGAAAAGAAAGATTCGTTCAACAAAGAAAACGCCGCGTCGCGAAAAGCCTGGCTAGAAAAAATGTCGGCCCTGCGAAAGAAAACTTTTACGGTAGAATGCGGCCGCAACAAAAAGACCGGTTTGGAAAACCCGCGCGCCTTTATCGCCGCCCTTCCAAGTAAAAACGTAATCGTGACGACAGACGTCGGCCAGCACCAAATGTGGGCCGCGCAATATTATCCCGTCCAAGAGCCTAGGACTTTCCTAACTTCCGGCTCGCTTGGAACGATGGGCTTTGGCCTCCCCGCCGCTATCGGCGCGGCTCTGGCAAATCCGCAAAAGCGCGTCGTTTGCATTTCCGGCGACGGCTCGATTATGATGAACGTGCAGGAGCTTGCCACTTTGGCAGAGCAAAACTTGAATGTTGTCGTAATCGTTTTTGAAAACGGAACGCTTGGAATGGTCCGCCAGCAGCAAAAGTATATTTTTAAGAACAACTTTAGCGCCAGCGTTTTTGCCAAGAGCCCCGACTTGCTTGAGATAGCGGGCGGCTTTGGCATCCAAACTTTTGACGCCGACGCTGACAAGGATTGGGCCAAAAAAGTTTTTGACCCAGCAAGAAAGGCTCCCGCCTTTGTCCGTGTTAAGGTTGATCCCGACGAAGACGTTCTTCCGTATGTAATGGCCGGAAGGTCGAATATAGATTCGATTCACTAAAATCCGGCGTAGGATGCCGGAGAGGAGAGTCCAATGAAAAATCTCTGGAAGAAGCTCCCGCTTTTGCTGGCGCTTTCTGTAACGTCGTTTTTTGCCGCTTGTTCCAACAGCTCGTCAACCCCTCCGTACTACCCCACACCGACGCCAACTCCAACGCCGCCGGCGCCCACTCCTACGCCAACTCCAGTCGATCCCCTTTCGCAGGCGGCGCTCGCGCGCAGGGCTTACATCGGCGGTTCGCTCATTTACAATCCCGACAATTCTTCTTTGTCGCAGATTTATGAGGGCGCAAAAATCGCGGTTCGCACTAGCAAGTTGGAAAAAAAGACCGAAGCCCTTTACGAGCTTGGAGGCGCAAATTTGCGCGACGCTGTGACGGTTAACGTTGACGCTAACGGAAATTGGTCTAATCCGGGCGCTGGCGAGTCATTTACCGATTATATCGTTGAAAAAGACGGAACTGACGTTTACGGCTACATCACAATAACTGCTGTTGACGCCAACACGATTTCTTTTACATACAGCTATTATCCCAGCAAGGACGCAAGCCTTGCAACGGACTCCTACAAGATTAAGCAGTTGAACACTTCGCAGAAGCTTGGCTCAACTACGTCCTATGTGAAATGGGATAAGCAAAAGGTTCCAAGAAAGGGCTTTGAAAACGCCCGCTGGCTCACTTTTGAGAACAGCGAGGACACGATGAGCGCCTGCATGTATTCCTGCCTGCCGGAAGTGAACGGAAAGCCGACATCCTCTCTTTACGGAGTGAACTCGGACGACGACTTTATTTATATTGTCGGAAACAGGGACAGCAAGGACAATTATTACCCAACCGCAATGCCAGCCGCGACCGAAATGGTTTCTTACGGAGACTACATCGTTGACCAAAACGACTATAAAATGTACGCGATTGCGGGCGACACAAGCGGCGGCTACTCTTCCGCAATGAAAGAGGCCAGCGCTTACGGCCCCAAAAGCGGAAAAACATCCGAAGACTTTATTGACTTTGCCTATTACCAATACCAGTTCCCCGATTCCGAAAACGGCCCTAAAGACTTGTTCGACGCTTTGCCGAGCGTCACGAAGAATAACGTGGAATCTGAATTTAACGGAAAAGCTGCAAGCTACATCACAAAACTCAATTGGGTCTTGTGTAATCCCTGGTCCTTTAGGGACATAGCGGAGTATTTGAGGGGCACTAGCAGAGAGGAGCTGGGTAACCAGCTTGACGCCGCCGTCACAGTGCTTGGGTGTTCAGACACCGTCCCCTCCACCCCTGGCAAATATTACGATAAGCTTGATGACTGGAGAATGAAAATAAAGAACGGCAACTTTGACTCTCAAATTGAAGTGGATTTGGCGGAATGGCTGGAAACCATGCGCGCCTTTATGGACGAAGCCTATGGCGAGTCGCCGGACGCTTATGTTGACGCTCCGACCATGTTCAGCGTTTTTCCCGACATAGCATTGGACATTTGCGGCGATGAATCGACCGCCCTTGATTTTAGTTCGTCGAACATGATTCCTGCCGATTTGACTTATGGCGTGTCCAAGTCTTTGGGCCCGGATTCCGCCGCGGAAAAGTATGACAAGTATTGCGAAAAGCGCGACGCGATTATCAAGCAGTTCAAGGACTACCGGCAGATTGAAATTGTAAACAAGACCGCTCTTGCCGGGCTTGTCGGCGTTAACGCGGCTTTTGGCGTTAAGGGAAAAATCGTAAAGAACCTTGGCGTAAAGTCCGGCGAGTTTGGCATAAAGGGTTTGGCGGGCGCGCTTTTTGTAAAGGCCGAGGCGAACAACCAATACTTGGACACAGGCAAAAAGTCTTTGCTTGACGAGCCGATGCAAAAGGATTTGGGAGCGGTGAATTTTTCCATCGGTCCTGTTCCTTGCGTCTTTAAGACAACGCTCAGCCTTGACTTTGGCGTTAATGTCGCTTACAAGATTAAGCCGATGAAAAAGTATATGGCCGGCGTTACGGCCCTTTATGGCGCTCAAATGGACTTGGGCGCCAACTGGGGCGTGAATTTTAAGTGGAAGGTAGTTCCCACCAAAGTCTGTTTTAATCCTTGGAATCAAAACAGAAAGCAAATTGGCGAGTCCGCATTCTTTGCCGGCCAGGCTGACGTAACCTCCGACGAAGACCCCGACTTGGATTTGGGCGTGTATGTCACCGCGGGCGTTAACCCAAAAATCGGCCTTGGCGTTGAATACATTTGCGCCGGCGTTGGAGCGCCCATGAACGCCACGCCTGAGGTTCACTATATGATAGAAACCTCGCGCAATCCCAAGAAACACTTGAAGGGAATTTTGGGGCTTGATGTAGGACTTGAGCCCTTTATGGAAGTTACGATTCCTGTTGTAGGAAAGAAGATAGGAACCAACATCACGCCGTTCAAGATTTGGGACAAGTCCGGCGACAAGGCTATACAACTTTTTGACATTGATATAAAATGACATGTCATTCTCGCGCTCCGGCGCGGGAATTTTTTGGAGGCAAAAATATGAAACTTAACACAAAGTGCGTGCAGGCGGGCTACACTCCCAAGAACGGAGAGCCGCGCCAAATTCCAATCGTTCAGTCTACAACTTTTAAGTACGACACCAGCGAGGACATGGGCGCCTTGTTCGACTTGGAAGCGTCGGGATATTTTTATTCGCGCTTGCAAAACCCCACTTGCGACTTTGTCGCCGCAAAAATCGCCGCGCTCGAAGGAGGCGCGGCCGCGATGCTAACTTCCAGCGGACAGGCGGCGAACTTTTTCGCGCTCTTTAACATTTGCGAAAACGGCGGCCACATCGTAGCCTCGTCTTCAATCTACGGCGGAACCTTCAACCTTATCAGCGTTACGATGGCCAAGATGGGAATCCAAACCACTTTCGTTTCGCCCGACGCTAGCGAAGAGGAATTGAACGCCGCCTTTAGGCCAAACACAAAGGCGCTTTTTGGCGAGACAATCGCAAACCCGGCGCTCACAGTTTTGGACATAGAAAAGTTCGCCAAAGTCGCGCACGCGCACGGCGTTCCCCTTATCGTTGACAACACCTTTCCGACGCCGGTTCACTGCCGGCCGATCGAGTGGGGCGCGGACATCGTAACCCATTCCACAACAAAATACATGGACGGCCACGGCTCTTGCGTTGGCGGCGCGATCGTTGACTCAGGAAAATTTGACTGGCTGGCCCACGCCGACAAGTTCCCCGGCCTCTGCGAGCCCGACGAGTCTTACCACGGAATCGCCTACGCCAAAAAGTTTGGCCAGGCGGGCGCCTTTATCACAAAGGCGACGGCGCAATTGATGCGAGACTTTGGCTGCAGCCAATCCCCGCAAAGCGCCTTTATCCTTAACCTTGGCTTGGAGTCCTTGCACGTCCGAATGGCGCGCCACGCTCAAAACGGCCAAGCCGTCGCCGAATTTTTGTCTTCAAGCGATAAAGTGGCCGCGGTTAACTATTCTGGTTTGCCCGGCGACAAGTATCACGCGCTTGCCCAAAAGTATTTGCCTGACGGTGGATGCGGCGTAGTAAGTTTTGAACTTAAGGGCGGACGAGAAGCCGCTGGAAAGTTTATGAAGGCTCTTAAAGTTTTTGCAATAGAAACTCACGTTGCCGACGCCCGCTCCTGCTGTCTTAACCCGGCGACTAGCACCCACAGGCAAATGTCCGACGAGCAATTGGCCGCCGCTGGAATTCCCGCCGGCCTCATCCGCCTTTCGTGCGGCTTGGAAGACAAGGAAGACTTGGTCGCCGACCTCAAGCAGGCGCTTGAATCGGTGTGATAAGATTTTGGCAATAAAAAGGCCCGCGGTTTTCGCGGGTCTTTTTTGTTTTAAAAGTTTCCGTTAATAAGGTTCCAGGCGACTGAGCCGCGGATTATTTCCAATGGCGGAAGCGCGTCGCGTTTGAACCAGCGGGCTTCGGCGATTTCTTCTTCTTGCAAGACCAAGTCGCCGCTTTGCCAGTCCGCCGTATAGGCCAGCATCAGTTGGTCGGGAAAGGGCCAGCTTTGGCTTCCGACAGCCTTTATGTTTTTGATTTCAAGCCCGACTTCTTCTTTAACTTCGCGCCTGACCGCTTCGACCGCGGATTCGCCAAGCTCCATAAAGCCTGCCACACAGGAAAAAAAGTCCCGGGTGGCGCGCTTGTTTTTTACCAAAAGGATTTCGTCGCCGCGGCTTATCAATACGATTACGCAAGGCTCGATGCGTGGATAAAGTTTGAACGAGCATTTTGGGCAGTTAAGCGCGGTTTCTTTTTTGTCGTTCTCAAAAGCCGCGCCGCACTTTGGACAGTGGCGGTATGTGTCTCGCCAAAACAAGATGCCCTTCGCGCGCAAGGCCATTTTCGCTTGCTCGGGATTATGGTAGCAGAATTCCCGCAAGGTGATGAAGGTCGCGCCGTCAACCGATTCTGGCTTCTTCGCGATTTTTGCGGCAAGATAATTTTGAGGAAGCTCAATTATTTGGCAGTCAAGGTTGAACTCTTCTGTTTGCGCGGCGACAAAGGCGTCGTAAAAATTTTTGTCGGGAAGCTTTCCGTCAACAAGTAGAATTTCCCTGTTGCAAAAAATGTATCGCGCGGTCGCGCCGTTTTTGGCGTTTTCAAAGTCCGCGCCGTTGGATTGGTCTAGAATTGGCATGTTGTTATTCTAGCGCTATTGCCGCGATTCTTGCAAGAGAGTCATTTTCTTATATATTTTAGCGTTATTCTTGTAGAATTTCAATCAAAACGATAATATAGTGTTGATGTAAAAACAAATACGTAGGAGAAAGCCTGATTCAAACTGGATGAATCTTATTTATAAAAAGGAATAGATATGGCAACAATTACACAAATTAAAGGCGGAACGGACAACTGCTATGTTGTCGCGGAAGGCGGAAAGGCGATTTTGATAGACACCGCAAGCGGACCGCATCTGGACAAGGTAATCGCCGAATGTGACAAGTACGAAATGAAGCTTATCGTTCTGACCCACGTTCACTTTGACCATGCGGAAAACGCGGCGGCGCTTTCAAAGCGTTACAATATTCCGGTGGCTGTAAGTAAGACGGACGAGGAACTTTTTGAAGACTTTGACAGACAGCCTCTGAGTTCTTACGGCCTTGTCGGAAAGCTTGTCCTCGGACTTTCGCTGAATGTTCTGCGGAACACAAAAGTCGAGAAGCCGGAGAATCTGATTTTCGTTAAGGAAGGCGATGACCTGTCTTCCTACGGAATCGATGCAAAAATCATCGGGCTTCCGGGCCACACGCTTGGCTCAATCGGCGTTGACGTTGAACAGAAGCATCTTTTTGTCGGCGACGAGCTTGACAACTGGCTAAGGCCGGCTCTCGGTCACTTGTATTATGATTTTGACGCGATTAAAGACAGCGCCCAAAAAATCAAGGGGCTTGGAGAGCGGACAATCTATTACGGCCATGGAAAGCCGACGGAGAATAAAATTTGAAAATTGATTTTCGAAAAGCAGAGATTTCGGATGCTGAACGGCTCGTAGAAATTTACAATTCCTCGTTTTACGCGGACTTCATAAAATACGGCGAGTGTCCTGCGTATGGAAGAAGCAAAGAGATGATGGAGAAGTCGATAATTGATTATCCTAAATTTCTGATTATGAATGACGGCAAAGCGGTCGGCTGCATTTCCTGCAAAGAAATCGAGAAAGGAAATTTTGAAGTTGGATGTTTGTGTGTGATTCCAGAGTTTCAGGGCAGAGGAATTGGAATTGCTGCCATGGAATTTGCAAAATCATATTACAAGGATTGGAAGAAATTCACCCTGGTCACGCCTGCTGATAAAAGTCAGAATGTAAAGTTTTACACAGAAAAATGCGGCTTTAAAATTCAGGGCTCTGAGATGGATGGCGATGTAAAAGTGTTTAGATTTGTTTTGGAAAAAGAATAGAGAAAATATGAATGAAGAAATAATTGAAGCGGCAAAAGTTTATATACATGATTTGTTCAAGAGCAATTCGGATGGGCACGATGAAAACCATTCGTTAATTGAATTTCGCAATGAGTTGGAATGCGTGTTGCGATAGGCGGGCGTGTATGAAAAAAAGTTTTGAGAGGTAAAATAAATGGTTTTATTAGTTGTAGATACGCAAAAAGGCTGCTTTAACGAAAATTTATATTCGTTTGAAACGGTAAAGAAGAATATAAAAAATCTGATTGCCGCAGCAAGAGAAAACAATATTGAAGTCATGTATGTTCAGCATGACGACGGACCCGGCGAGGGTTTGGACAAGGCTACGGACAGCTATGAAATATTTGATGAGTTTGCTCCGCTGCCAAATGAAAAGCGATTTGAAAAAAATGTAAACAGCGCGTTTCATCCTATGACGGGTCTGACTGAATATCTGCAATCCAATGGCCAAAAAGATATCATAACTGTCGGCGTTTCAACAGACTATTGCATGGACGCAACGGTTAAGAGCGGATTTGAACATGGCTTTAACATCATCATTCCCTCTTATGCAAATTCCACTTATGACAATCCATATTTCAGCGCGGAAACCGCTTACAAATACTACAACGAGTTTATGTGGCCAAGACGTTATGCAAAAGTAATTTCTGTTGAACAGGCAATCGAACTTTTAAAATCTGAAATAACAATAGAGGGATAGATTATGGAAATTCGTGAATTGAACGAAGGCGATTTGGAGTCGCTGGTAAAACTGTACGAGCAGCTTGACGGCTCAAACGAAGGCTTTACGGCGGAAGCCGCGCGCTCGGTTTGGAAAAGCGAAATCGAGGGCAACAAAAACATAAAATATTTTGGCGCGGTCGAAGGCGGAAAAGTCATTTCAACCTGCTTCTGCCTGATAATCCCGAACCTCACGCGGCTTGGAAGCTCCGCCTGCTTTGTCGAAAACGTTGTCACCGACAAGGATTACAGGGGGCAAGGCCTTGGCAAAAAAATCATGGAAAGGGCGATTGCCTTTGCCCGCGAAAGGGACTGCTACAAAGTGATTCTGGAGAGCGCGAGCTTCAGGAAAGAAGCGCATCAGTTCTACAAGAACCTAGGCTTTGACGGCGACGCCAAAAAAGCGTTCATAATGAAGCTCAAGGATTATTAAATTTATGAACCTGGTGTAAGATTTTGATTGTAATTTTATCTTGCGGTTTTATAGACGATGACAAATCGGAATTTTACGGGGTGATGATTTGAAAAACAATGACCTGACAATTGGTATCCTGTGTGCCTTGGGTTGTGAAGTGCTCTACGGGATGAGCTATATATTTACCAAGCAGGCAACGCAGAATGCAAGTGCGTTATCGCTTCTCGGATGGCGTTTTTTACTTGCATTTGTTGTTATGAGCATATTGGCAGTAACCGGCGTTATAAAGGTTCATCTGAGAGGGAGAAATATTATACCGCTTTTTCTGGTGGCGTTGTTTAGTCCGGTGCTTTACTTTATAGGTGAGACCTTTGGTATCAGTAACACTACGGCATCGGAAAGCGGCGTTTTTCTCGCCTGCATTCCCGTGGCGTCGTTGATAGCGTCCACTCTGATATTGAAGAAGAAGCCAAAGAAAATTCAGATAATCGGTATTCTGATAACACTTGCAGGTGTCTTAATGACAGTTTTTGCGGTGGGTGCATCTTCTAGTCTTTCCATCACAGGCTATGCTTTTCTGTTGATGGCAGTTATATCATATGCGCTATATTGCGCATTTGTTGACAGGGCAGATGGGTATGGTGGAACGGAAATAACATACATGATGATTGTTGCGGGTGCAGTAGTGTTTGTGATCCTTGCGATGGTGGAGGGAATAGTAAAAGGAAATCTTGGACAGATTGCGGTACTGCCTTTTAGCGATATGGGATTTCTGATTTCCGTTTTGTATCAGGGAATCGGATGCTCTATTCTGGCGTTCTTCCTATCGAATCATGCTATTGCAAAGATAGGTGTCAATCGTACATCATCTTTTATTGGGGTTGCAACGGTGGTATCTATTGTAGCAGGTGCGCTCTTATTAAAAGAGCCTTTTACGATATGGCAGGTAATAGGAGCAGCGGTCATAATCATTGGAGTTTACACGGCAAACACGCATCAGAAAACAACGTAACAATTTCTAAGTTGTCGGGATGAGGGCATAGCCTTTTATATCGCAAAATAAGGTTGACAAAATATAGGTAACATATTACATTAATATCAACGTGTAATATGTTACCTATTTATTTGCAAATATTGAGGAAAATGGTATGAACTATGATGAAGCAATGAATATGAGCAAGGTTGAGTTTGGCCAGATGCCGCCACAGGCCTTTTTGCTGGGGCTGTTAAGCGCATTTGACAACAGATACCAGGCTGCAGCTGACAATTACTTCAAGGAGATTACCTGGAAACAGTTTTTTGCCATCATCTGCATTAACCTGTGCAAGGAACCGCCTACACTTAATGATCTGTCTGATGTGATGGGCAGTTCTCATCAGAATGTTAAGCAGATCCTTCTTAAGCTTGAAAGTAAGGGCTTTGTTTCCATGATTCCTGACGAGAAGGATAAGAGGAAGCAGAGGATCCTGAAAACAGATAAGTGCAGAGAGTTTTGCCGGGAGAACGATAACCAGAGCCCGAACAGTGCGGATATCATAGGCAGGATATTTGAAGGAATTAATGACAAGAACCTGACAGTTGCAATTAATACGATCATGAAAATGCAAAAGAATCTGGAATTATTGAAGGTTGATTAGGAAGAGATCGCGATGATATCCATACTTTGGAATTTTGAATTCATAAAGAATGAGAAGATAAGACATATTTTAGATACAGTATGCAAGATCCTTCTGTATTATGGTATAAGTTCTGTCGTTAGTATAGGCACGCGGGTCATTACGGGGATGATTGGCGGAGATGGCGGAGCCCCCTATTTTGTCACACCGGCTTTCGTGACATTTGGCGCAGTCCGGGAACTGTTATTTGTGTTGGCATATGTTATATTGGCGCGATATATTCCGTATAAGAATCGTGTTGTGAAGGGGTTGCTGTTTGTTTTACTTTTTTGGACGACAGACTATCTTCCTCAGATAATTGCGATGCTTGGGGCATATTCTCCGGTGATACTGCCGGAAGCGATCACTTTCTCAACGATTGCTGCTGATTCATTTGGATATATCATAAACGGACTCCTAATGGGACTGCTGCTATCGCCAAAAGAAACTGTCGATAAGAAATCCATTATGAGTTCGCAATATGCCAAATCGATCCTGATATCGGCGGCTTCATTCGCAGGATTAATGGGAATTCTGGAAGTATTGATAAGCCTGATAAATCCTGCATATAGTACAAGAGCGTTATTTCAGATCGCTTCCGAGGATACTCTTAAGTATTATATTGTGTTTTATATTTTTCAGGCAGTATCAGGTGGAATGTTTGCTGTATTTTACCGATTCACCGAATACAATGCAGATAGAAAACTTGGATGGTTGAGGTTCATTGTGATCCACGGACTGATGATATGGTCACCGATAATACTTATTATGGCATTCTTCGGTCTGTCGGTGTCTTCAACTATACTTTATGAGATTGTTATGATGATAGCTCTGTCTGTATCACACGTTCTTATAGCCATGATTACGGAGAAAAGATGAAGATAATACTTTATGGAACAGTTTATGGAACTTCAAAGCTTTATGCCCAGGAATTATCGAAGCTGACGGGAATAGAAGCCAAATCCTATGAAGAAGTAACTTCTATCGATGGATATGAGACAATTGTATATATAGGTTCTCTTTACGCCGGCGGTGTAATGGGGATGAAAAAGACATTCAGTAAGCTGTCGGATACTAATGATAAGAAGATTGTAATTGCTACAGTTGGACTCGCTGATCCTAGCGATGAGGAAAACACTAATCATATTAAGAGTAGTATCAGAAGGCAGCTGTCAGAAGAAGTGTATCGTCAGGCAGTTATTTTCCATTTAAGAGGCGCTATTGATTACTCTAAGCTTGGACTAAAACATAAAACGATGATGAAACTCTTGTATAACAAGGCGAAAAACCTTCCTGAAGAAAAGAAAAATGCAGAAGTAATGGCAATGATAGAAACCTATAATAAGCAGGTCAGTTTTGTGGATTTTGATAGTCTTGCTCCTGTAGTTGAGAGTATATTGGTGTAATGGTGGATTGAAACCGGCATGAAGCTTTCGCCAGAAGAAATGGTTTCGGTCTAATGAAAAATGAGTGAAATAATTTTTGATACAGTAAAAATTGAAATGAGGTAATTATGAAAATTGCAGTATTTACAGACATCCACGGAAACCTTAAGGCGTTAAAGAATGTCCTTGAGCAGATTAAAGAAAAAGGCGCGGACAAGACCATTTTTCTGGGAGACATTTTTCAGCGGGGAAATGACGAAATTGAATGTTTGGAGCTTCTGAAAAAGAGCGGAGTAACCTGCCTTAAGGGAAATTGCGAGCTTTATATCGAGCATGGCGTTGACATCGACCCGGACGTTGAATATCTGAGACCTTACTATGAAGGAATGAGGCAAAAGCTTACCTCTGAGCAAATGAACTTTATCAGACAGATGCCTCTCTTCCACGAAGAAGACTGTCTCGGTCATAAAATGCGATTCTCACACTTTTTGTTTTCTGACATTGAAGCCCCATATCCCTTCTACCAGTTATCAAGCTTAAAAGACGGAACCTTTGACAAGGCATGTCAGAGCGGGGAAGTGACGAAATATGACCTTGTCGCAGTCGGTCATTCACATCAGAATTTTGAAAGAGGAAATGTCGTTTCGGTTTCGGCTTCCGGCCTGGAAGGCGCTTCATTCCTCTTGATTGAAGCCGATGAGGGCGAATTGAAGTTTGAGCGTTTCGCCGTCCAGCTGTAAGAAAAGGTTAAATTATGAAAAAAAATTGCAAAAATCAGGTAGAAATAGAAAATGAAACAGTACATTGTTGACGCTTTTACGGACAAAATTTTTTGCGGAAATCAGGCGGCTGTCTGCGTTATGGACAGCTGGATTTCAGACCCGCTCATGCAGAACATCGCAAAGGAAAACAATTTTTCTGAAACTGCCTTTGCGGTAAAGGAAGGAAACCTCTACCACCTGCGCTGGTTCACTCCTGCGGCAGAGATTGATTTTTGCGGACACGCAACGCTTGGAACATCTTTCGTCCTCTTCAATTTTTACGAAAAGGACGCGGACAAAATCACTTTTAAGACTCAGGTCGGAACCCTTACTGTAGAAAAGCAGGGCGACTTGTACAGGATGGACTTTCCTGCCTACCGCTGCAAGAAAATTGAAGTGACGGACAAGATGGAAGAAGCCCTCGGACTGCGGCCTTTGGAAGCCTATATTGACCGGGACCTTCTGCTTGTTTTGAAAAGTGCGGACGAGGTAAGAAATCTTTCTCCGAGCCAGAACAAACTGAAAGAACTTGAAGGCCTTTGCATCGTCGTAACAGCTCCGTCCGACAGCCCGGAATATGACAGTGTAAGCCGCGTTTTCTGCCCGGAACTTGGATTGATGGAAGACCCGGTCACAGGAAGCAGCCACTGCATGATTGCCCCTTACTGGTGCGACCGGCTTGGAAAGGAAAAGCTGGTCTGCTATCAGGCTTCCGAGCGGACTGGCGTATTGTATGCCGAGCGAAAGGGCGAGCGAATCATACTGTCTGGCAAGGCGGTCTTGTATTCGGAAGGAAATATTCTGGAATAGATGGGAGGAATGATAAAAATGACAATCAATTTTCTTTTCTTTGAGAATTATGAGATTCTTGATATTGAAGAAAATGCGGTTCTTGTGATTCCGGGCGGTCAGGGCACTAGAGTTTTTGTCGGCGACGAGCTTGACAACTGAGTCCGGCCGGGACTAGGCCATCTTTACTATGATTTTGACTCGATTAAAGACAGCGCGCAAAAAATCAGGAACTTGGGAAAGCGGACAAACTATTACGGCCACGGAAAGCCTACGGAGAATATATGAGATTAAGGCCATTTATTTTGAACGGGGGAACGCGCAAAAAAATATGCAGGTAATAAATTATTTTGAAAGCGACAAAAAGGAACATTGGCTTTCGCAAATCCAAAAATGCGATTGGCGGGCGGGCGCTTATTTGCATGAGCTTTTGGCAGGCGGAAGTTTTTTTGAAAAAGTCGGAGAGGGCTCGCGAGTCTTGCTTTTGACTGAGGGCGAAAAACTTGTCGCCTTTTGCACCTACGCAAAAATGGACGAAATCCAGCCGACCGAGCTTTATCCCTGGCTCGGCTTTGTCTACACATTCCCGGAATATCGCGGCCACCGCTACGCAGGACTTTTGTTCAAGGAAGCGGAACGGCTTGCAAAAGAGGAAGGAAAGAATGCGCTTTACGTTTCCACAGACCACATCGGCCTCTACGAAAAATACGGCTTTGCCTTCCGCGAAGAAGCGCAAAGCATTTACGGCGAAGTTTCTCGCGTGTATGAAAAAAAGTTGAAGTGAGGTGAAAAATGACAACCAAGAAAACAGAGAATGGCTTTACAATAAAATATAACGAGCTTAACGCAAAGGAATTCATTTTTCTGTGGGAATCCGTGTGGGGCGAGCCGCCTTCGTTGGAGCAGACAGAGCTTGCCATGAAAAACACGCTCTTTAGGGTATCGATTTTTGACGGCGAAAAAATTGTGGCGATGGCAAGGGCGATTGGCGACAAGGGTTTGTGCTATTACATTAAAGATGTCGTTGTCCATCCCGGCTATCAGGGAAGGGGTTTGGGAAGAATTTTGATTGGCGAAATTCTTGAATACATTAACGCCAACGGCGCGGAGGGAACGGAAATTGCCGTCGAACTTTGCGCAATGCCTGACAAGATTCCTTTCTATGAAAAGTTCGGCTTTGCGGCGAACGAGGCGCAAAGGCTGAGGATAATGCATAAAGTGAAGGTGGAATAAAAATGGCGAATCCGTGGGAAGAAATAAAACTTGACGACTACGAAAAGCGCATGAGCCTAGATTTAAAAAACATGTCTTTGCATAAAGTGTTCGGCGCAAAGGAAAATGCGGAATATGTTGACAGGAAAGGTGCCTATCTGATTCCTGTAAAAGACGGCAAGGTGGGAATAGTAAAAACTCCCAAGGGATTTTTCTTTCTTGGAGGCGGAATCGAAAAAGGAGAAAGCCACAACGAATGCATAAAACGCGAGTGTCTGGAAGAAGCTGGTTTTGAAGCGGCGGTCGGAGAAAAAATCTGTTCTGCCGAGACCTATTTCCTGCATGAGACAATCGGCTATTTCCATCCGATTCAAACATATTATGCGGGAAGTCTGGCTGAGAAAATTTCAGAGCCGACGGAAAGCGACCACAAATTTATGTGGATTGACTATGACGAGCTTAGCGGCAAGATGTATCTTGAAATGCAGAATTGGGCATTAGAAAGGGCATTGGAGCTTAAGGCAAAGTCGGAATAAACTGAGAAGGAATAAGTTATGGAAATTAGAGAATTAAACGAAAACGATTTGGATTCGCTGATAAAACTGTACGAGCAGCTTGACGGCTCGAACGAAGGCTTTTCGGTGGAAGACGCTCGCGCGATTTGGAAAAGCGAAATTGAAGGCAACAAAAACATAAAATATTTTGGCGCGATTGAGGACGGAAAAGTCGTTTCAACTTGCTTTTGTCTTATAATCCCAAATCTTACGCGGCTTGGAAGCTCGGCTTGCTTTGTCGAGAACGTCGTTACCGACAAGGATCACAGGGGACAAGGGCTTGGCAAAAAAATCATGGAAAGGGCGATCGCTTTTGCCCGCGAAAGGGACTGCTACAAAGTGATTCTGGAAAGCGCGAGCTATAGAAAAGAAGCCCATCAGTTTTACAAGAATCTGGGCTTTGACGGCGATTCCAAAAAAGCCTTTATTATGAAGCTAAAGAAGTATTAAAATTTAGAGCGCTTCTCTAAGCCAGCCGACAATTCCTTCCGGAAGGCTGGGGTCCATCGGCTTTCCGTTGTCAAAGGTCAAGTTGCAGTGCATCGGATTGACAAGACAGTGCTGGCCCATTTCCATTCCAAAGTTGATTGACGCTATTCCGCCGTCGCCGTTGTAAACCCATTCGGGCGTAAAGACGCGGCTTCCTTTCATTTTGCTTATGCGGGGGAGGCGGGGCGCGATGTCCTTTTCAAAGTCCACAAATTCGTCGCGCTTTCCCATCGCAAAGAAAATTTTAATTCCGTTTTGCTCGTAGATGTCCAAGGTGGCGTCGTCGGGAATGTGGCCGCCCCCGATTGGAACGATGACGTCAAAAAAATCCGGGTAGGCTGTGGCAAGATTGAAGCACATGCTGGCGCCGCTGGAATTTCCGTAGAGGACTTTTTTGGAGACGCGTCCGGCCGCGCGCGTTTTTTCGAAATTGCAAACCATGTCGCGGATTTTCGGAAGGTATGAGTCGTCCCAGCTTCCAGCGCAGTTTCCTTTTTCATCGCGGTATTCCGCCGCAAGCGGAACGAGTATGTAAGCGCCGCCGAGGCCTTTTTGATATTCCTCTTTGGAATAGAATTCCGCTCCCGCGTAGTTTATGCAAACGTCGCCTTCAAGCGCGTTTCCGTAGCCGTGCATAAAAATCAAGACCGGATATTTTTTGTCCTTGGCCCAGCCGTGTTCAGTCGGATTGTAAAACCAATAGTCCATGCCGCCAAAATTTTCTTTGTGAAAGCGGTCAAAGTATTCTCCAACCTTGTAGGTCGGTTCCCACGAAATAAAGGCGCCTTCCGGCATCTGGTCCGCCCACGGCGGAAGAATTTTTTCGTTCATAGTTTACCATCCTTCTTGTTATTAACAAAAAATAAAAACGCGCGAGGGAGCGGGTCGGCGTCATTGCGGCGCGATAATTTTTTTTCGCGCCGCAAAAGGAACGAGTCAAGGCTTTAAGCGCAGCGTGCCTTGACCGTTCCTACGCTCCTGCGCTCCCATAATGTTTTAAGCCATTTTTCCAAAAGGCGCAAGAGGCCGTTCCCGCGATTAAAGCGACAAGGGGAGCGGCAAAGCGCAAGGCCGGGAATGGCACGTCCTTCTGCAAAAGCAGCGCGACCGGGTAAAAGCCCGTAAAAGCGTAGGGCACAATAAAGGTCAAAAGCGTTTGCATTCCCTTGGAATAAATTCCAAGCGGGTAGTCGGTGTAGTTCTTTAGGCCGTAATTGTTGTTGGTCAAAAGCGAAACTATTTCTTCGCTCTTAATCGCCCAAAAGCTTATCGTTCCCGTAAAGATCGTGATCGCGCTGAATATCACAAAGGCGCTTATCATGTTGAGCGCGTAAAACAAAAGCGACGCGGCCGTCCAGCTTATGTTCAACTGTCTCATGCTGTAAATCCAAAAGAAGGCGGCAAAGCCCAGTCGCGGAAGAAAGGTGTACTCAAACTGCTGCAAGACCAAGTACAAAAGCGGATTGATCGGCCGCGTCAAGTACAAGTCAAACTTTCCCGTGCGGACAAGCTCTCCCATTTGCTTCATCGGCTTCCAAAACAAAAAACAGCTGAGGCTGTAGGTAAGCCAGCTGGTCGTGAACATGAACAAAACTTCGTCGCGGCTCCAGCCCGCGATTCCGTCAAAGTTATGGAAGATTACCATAAAGCCCGCGATGTACACGCCGATCAAAATTATGTTCGCCACCATCTCGAACAAGAGCGCGCAATGGTAGGCCATCTTTCCCTTTACGTATATCGCGACAAAATGCTTGTACATCTTGAACAAATTCTTAGCGCTCATATCAGCCTCCCTGTACGACAAGTTTCTTTGTTCCGACCGCCCAAGTAATTTTTGTAAGTCCGAACAAAATCAAAAGCCAAAAAATCTGGACAGCCAGTTTTGCGTAAATTGTCTTTGCGTCCATCGGGCTTGTAATTATCGTAACGGGAATTTCGTACATCGCCCGGAAGGGCAAAAAGGCGTTGAGCGTTTTTAGAAAGTCCGGGAACATCGCGCATGGAATCCACGAGCCCGAAAGCAATTTGTAAAAGGCTCCCATCAACATGTTGAGCGGCCAAGTGACGATAAGCCAAAAGGCCATCAAGCCGATGACAAGCGAATACAAAAATTGTATCGCGTAAGAAAGCAAAACCGACGCGGCCGCAAAGGGAAGCTGCTCCGCGCAAACAAGCGGCATCCTAAAAAAGAGCGCTGCTGCGATTGCCAGCGGAATGCAGCAAGACAAAAATCGCACTACGCTCGCTCCGACGTGCTTGGCGAACACAAGCGCGTTAAAATTTATCGGCCTTATAAGCTGAACGGCGATGTCGCCCGTGTGGATTTGTTCGTTTATCCACAAAATCGCGTCGCACTCCATAAAGCTGGAAATTATTGTGGCGACAATCACGTAGCGCAAGGTTCCTTCCTTTGTCATCGCGAGCGGAACTTTTGCCTGCGACATAAAGAGCGCTGACCACAAGCAGTACTGCATGTAAAGGTAAACGACCTTTGACAAAAAGCCCGCCCAAATCGAGCTCTTGTATGCGACGCGCTCCTTTATTCCAATTATTATGTAATCAAGATACTTGCGCATTGTCCACCGTTCCCCGGTCGATAAGGCCGTTCAAATAAATCTTCTTGATGATTTCCTCAAGGTCTGTCGTCTTGTACAGCGCCTTGAGTTCCGTCAAGTTTCCGTCGTAAAGCAAAACGCCCTTGTCGATTACCATCATTTTTTCGCAGAGCGTCTCTATGTCCGAAACGTCGTGGGTTGTCAAAATGACGGTCGTCTTTCGCTCCTTGTTGACCTGCAAAATAAAGTTTCGTATTCGTTCCTTGGAAAGAACGTCGATTCCGATTGTCGGTTCGTCCAAGAACAAAATCTCCGGGTTGTGGAGGAGCGACGCCGCAAGGTCGGCCTTCATTCTTTGGCCAAGGCTCAAAAGGCGCGGCGGCTGGCCTATGAATTCGTCCAGGCCAAGAATGTCTGTGAACATTTCCATGTTGCGCTTGTAGTCCGACTCGGGAACGCCGTACATGTCCTTAAAAAGCTTTAGCGTGTCCAGTACCGGAATGTCCCAGCACAAAACGCTTTTTTGGCCAAAGACCGTTCCGATTTTTAGCATTATCTTTTTGCGGTCCTTGGGGTAGGCCAAGCCGTTTATGCTGACGCTTCCGCCGTCGGGCGTGAGAATGCCTGTGAGCATTTTTATCGTCGTTGACTTTCCGGCGCCGTTGGGGCCCACAAAGGCCGTGATTTGTCCGTCTGGGATTTCAAACGAAACTTTGTCCACGGCGGTCTTGAAGGACTTTTTCTTTAGCCTGTAAATTTTTGTCAAATTGTTTGCGATTACGCTCATTTTTGCTTGAACCTCCGTTTGTTTTTCTGTATAATAGCGAAAAATTAACAATTAGTAAAATGAATTATTCCGAATGGAATAATCGAAAAACATAATGATAGAAAGACCGAAAATGCGGCGGCCTTTTGGGGCGGCCAGAGTCTTTGGCTTGTCAAAACTTTTAGGCGCAAAGGAGGCAGATATGAATATCTTTCAACTGGAAACCTTTCTAAAAATCGCGGAGACAAAAAACTTCACCACGACGGGAAACATTTTGGGCTACGCGCAGTCAACCGTCACGGCGCAAATAAAGGGCCTGGAAGACGAGCTGGGCTGCCTCTTGTTCGAGCGGCTTGGAAAGTCCATCGTCCTTACCGCGGAAGGCGAAAAGCTTTGCGGCTACGCCGAGAAAATGCTGCAGCTAAAGCGCGAGATTTTTCTGGAAGTTCCGCCTTCAAAGGAGCCTTGCGGAATCATAAAGCTTGGCGTTTCCGAGTCGATGTGCTACGACTTGCTTCCAAAAATTCTTTTAAAGTACCGCAAAAAGTACCCCAAGGTTGACATACAAATTTCGTTCATAAACCACGACACTTTTCCGCAAATGCTAAAAAACGGCGCCTTGGATTTGGTTTACACGCTAAACCCGATTATTGAAGAGGAAGGCCTTTTGCTTTTGCAAAAAAAGCGCGAACAGCTGGCCTTTTTCGCAAATCCCAACCACCCGCTTGCAAAGAAGGCGTCCGTGGCCGAAAAAGACCTTGCGGACGTTCCGCTTTTGCTTACCGGGCATAACTGCAACTTTAGGCACATGCTTTTGGAAGACCTAAAGCGGAGCGGAATCGCGCCCCGCGTCGCGCTGGAAACCAGCAGCAAGGAAGTCTTGAAGCAGTTCGCGATCAACCAGCTGGGCGTGGCCTTTATGCCCGAGATGGCCGCCCGCGCCGAAGTCAAGGCAAAAAAGCTAAAGCGCCTTGCTTGGAAGGGCGCCGACTTTGAGATTTATTCCCAGCTTATTGTCTGCAAGGACAAGCGCATCGGCGCCCCCATCGAGGCCTTGGAAAAGATGGTGATGGAGGAGGGCGGCAGCCAGGAGTAAAAATGCGTGACATTTCCCGCAATATGTGATAGAATATTATACAATACTTGTATATAAAAAAAGTGGCGGGGGAATATCAAAATGAGCGGCAACGTAAGGCAAATCGCGATTATTACTGGAGCGGCGGGCGGACTTGGAAAAGAGTTTGTTCGGCAAGTCATTGACGATGTTGACGAGCTTTGGGCGATTGGCCGCAATGTGGAAAAACTCGAAGGCTTGAAGGCCGAATTTGGCGCGAAGATCGTTCCGCTCCAAATGGACTTGTCCGACGTAAAAGCCCTTTCAAAACTCAGCGACAAACTAAAGGCGGAAGAAAAAAAATCCGCGCTTCAAATCCGTTGGCTTATCAATAACGCGGGCGCCGGCCGTTTTGGCGCGTCAAAAGATTTTACAACGCAAGAAATTTCCGTCAGCGTCACAACGCATTGTACCGCCATCGCCGCAATCTGCAACTTTTGCATTCCTTACATGAAGGCCGGCGACCATCTTGTGAACGTCGCCTCGCAATCCGCCTTTAGCCCGCTTCCATACATGAACCTTTATGCGGCCACAAAGGCCTTTGTTTACAGCTACACAAGAGCGCTTGGAGAAGAGCTCCGCGAGTCGGGAATCGTCGTCACCGCCGTTTGCCCGGGCTGGATCCAAACCGCGCTTTTGCCCGAAAGCCTTAACGGCCGCAAGGTAAAGTTCCCGCTGATTGTCACCGCCGACAAGGTTGCCGCAAAGGCGATAAAAGACGCGCGCCGAGGAAAGCCGCTTTCGATTTACCGCTTTGCCGTCCGCCTGGTCGCATGGCTTCAGCGCCACACTTCCAACAACTTTTCCGTAAAGTTCTGGGCAAATTCCGTCAAAAAGTATTTGTAACTTTAATTTCCGTACGCTGCGTCTACAGCCGCTCCGATTTTATCCTCGTCGTAGAATTGGCTGATGTTGGCTGTGGAAAGCTTTTCAGCCAAAACAGGCTTGTCCACCGCGGCGCCGTTTTCTATGTTCAGATAGCTCGCGCTCAAGTCTATGCCGCGAAGGTTGATCGAAAGGTTGTAAGAAATTCCTTCGGGGCTTTCAATTGGCGCGACGGAGCATGAGCCGCCAAGGGAGCGCTCGCCAAGAATCTTCAATCCGTAATTCTTTGACATTACGGTAAAGAGATTGGCGCTTGACCATGTGTACGAGCTTGCCAAGACCGCGTACTTGTACTTGGCTTTTCTTGCTTTGCAGATTTCCGTGTCCTTAGAGTCAATCACGCCGTCAAGATTCAAGTCAATGGTGTACAAGGTTTTTACTTCGGCATTGGAAATAAGTTCCATGTCGGTAAGAACGGTTTTTGTCGTTCCGTCAGAAAGAAGGAACGCGAGCGCTCCGCCAAGAATAAGGAATGTTTTTTTACTATGTGTATTGGCTTAGAACACTACGGCGATTGTTACGGGAACCGCGAACTTTAATGTCGTGTTGTCCTTAGACCATTCCGGCGTGAACTCAAGTCCAGCCTTGACTTTTGCGTTTTCGTGCGGAACGTATTCAACATACGGCATGGCTCTCAACTTTCCTTTCATTGCGTCGGAGTTAAAGTCAACGTAGTTTTCAATGTCCGCGCCCAAACTGACCGTCTCTGTGATTGGGAAATTGATTCCAAGGCCAGTGTAAAGAACGTTGTGGTCTTTGTTAAAGGTCATGTTGTTGTGAAGGGTAAAGGCGAATTTTTCAAAGTCCTTTTCAAGGCGGAGTTCAATCGCGATGCGGTTGTTGTCCGAATCCTTTGAGTCGGTCTTGAATGCGGCGCCCGCGAGGATCGGAAGGCCTTCGATCATGTTCAAGCGCGCGTAAACGCTCGCCATGTTTGTCAAAGTTTCGTTAACGCCTTCGTCAGGATCGTTCTTGTAAGAAAGCTGTTCGTTCAAAACGATTACAGCCTTTTCAAAGTTCAAAAGGGCGCGCGCCTGCGCTCCAAACTTTTTCTTTTCGCCGGAGAATGACGACGCCACCGGAGCGATTTGAATCGTCACAGGACCGTGATAGTAATCAAACAAGGCCTGGCCGTTCATAAGGTCTGTTTCTTCGTCAAGCTCCAAGCCCGAAGAAACAAAGCCCAGCTTGTTTTCGTCAATCCAAGTGTTGACCCTAAAGCCTTCAATCAAGTCGTCAGTTCGCTCTTTGTAAATGCCGCCGCGGAGTTTGGCGACCTCGCCAAATTTTACGCCGGCGTACAATTTTGTAAAGCCTTTTACGATGTTCTTTCCTTGAATGTTAGAATCAAGGCCGTCTTCCCAAAAGAAGCTCGGCGTGATTTCTAAGCCGCCCTCGTATTTTGGGCCGTTGTAAAGAAAGCCGATGTGAGTGTCTTCGTCAAACATGTCGGCGTCAAAAGCCTTTGTGTTTTGTTCGCCGGTGACGTCTTCCACGGTGACGGCCTTTAGCTTGGCCTGAATCTCGACTTTCCAGTCTTTTTCCTCTTCTGCAAACGCTCCCAAAGAAAGGGCGGCGCATGCAGCCAAAAACGCGATGGTCTTTTTCATAATGACTCCTATTTATAATTTTGAAAGTTAGTATATGCTAATAAAAGTTAAGTGTCAATAATCTTTTAAAAACTTTTTGTTTTTTTTCGCGCCGCCTTTTGGGTTTTTAGCCGCGCCTTTTGGCCTTGCAGCCGTTCCGTCCGTTCCCATAAAAAGAATCCTTGACAATAGCCAAAATATCGGTTATTCTGTAAAAAATGCGTGAACGAACACGCAAAACGGGCTAGAAATTTATGACTGTTAGCGAGATCGCCAAAATAGCGGGAGTTTCCACAGGAACCGTTGACCGCGTGCTCCACAAGAGGGGCAGGGTCAGCGAAGAGACCCGTCAAAAAATCCTTAAAATCATAGACGAAAACGACTACAAGCCGGACCCCATCGCCCGCTTCTTAAAGAAAAAGGGCGAGTTTAAAATCGGCGTGTTGATTCCCAGCGTAAACGAAGAGAGCGGCTACTGGCAGGAAATCTACGACGGAATCCAAGAGGCTTGCCAAAACGACTACGCTTCGTTTGGCTTTAAGCTGGAACCATATGAGTTCAAGCGCCCTGACCGCAATTCCCTCAACGAGCAGTTTAAGAAAATGGTCGCTTCGGATTGTTCGGCCTTTATCATCGCTCCGGTAATGCAGGAAGAAATTTTGTTTTTGCTCAGCGAGGCGCGGCCGCAAACTCCATACTGTTTTGTAGACTCCACTGTGCCAGGCTCGGAACCCTTGTGCGCTGCCACGCAAAATCCTTTGAGCGCCGGCTTTTTGGCCGCGAAAATCACGCGCCTTTTTGCCCGCGAGGAAGGAACGTTTGCCGCGATAAAACCCTTCTCCGAGTCCTTTAACTTGAACGAACGCGCGCGCGGCTTTGAAAAATATTTTGAGGAAACCGGCAAGGGAAAAGCGCTGCAAAAGGTTGCCCGCGGCGCCGAAAAAAAACACATTTACGAAGCCGTCGATTCGCTTGTCAAAGAATGTTCCGACTTGCGGGGCATTTGCATCGTCAACAGCGAAGGCCATTTTGTGGGGGAGCGAATCGCGGAACTGAGATTAAAGGATAAGATCGCGGTGACGGGCTTTGACTTGGTTCCGTCCAACAAAGCCGCAATTAGGAACGGAAAGATAGACGCGCTGATTTCGCAAGACCCAAAAGGCCAAGGCCAAGCGGTGATGAAGGAGATTTACAAAAAGATCGTCCTTCAAAGCGACGCGCAAAAAATAATCAACATGCCTTTGGACATATACTTTAAGGAAAACTTAACGGAAGTAATGGAGGAAATATGACGCAAGCGGAATTGGACTCATCATGCATTGGAATTGAATTTGGCTCTACCAGAATCAAGGCGGTTTTGATTGACGCGAATTTCAATCCGGCCGCGCAAGGCGCCTTTGATTGGGAAAATTCTTTGGTTGACGGCGTTTGGACTTATTCGCTGGACTTGGTTCAAAAAGGCTTGCAGACCGCCTTTGCCGAACTAAAGGCCGACGTTAAAAACAAGTTCGGGCTGGAACTAAAGAAGGCCAAAGCGCTTGGAATCAGCGCGATGATGCACGGCTACCTTGCCTTTGACAAAGACGACAACCTTCTTGTTCCGTTCAGGACATGGCGCAACACGATTACAGGCGAGGCCAGCGAAAAGCTTACCGACTTGTTCAACTTTCCGGTGCCGGAACGTTGGAGCGCCTCGCACTTGTACCAAGCGATTTTAAATGGAGAAGGCCACGTTCCCCAAATCGCGAGCATTAACACGCTGGCCGGTTGGGTTCACTTTAAGCTTAGCGGCCAAAAAGTTTTGGGAATCGGAGACGCTTCCGGAATGTTCCCGATTGACTCCGCGATAAAAAATTACGACAAAAGAATGCTGGCCGCCTTTGACAATCTTGTGGCCGACAAAAATTTTCCGTGGAAGCTTGAATCGATTTTGCCGCGCGTTTTGCTTGCGGGCGACAACGCGGGAACCTTGACAGACGCGGGCGCCAAGTTCTTGGATCCGACAGGAACATTTGAGGCCGGCTGCTTGCTCGCTCCGCCAGAAGGCGACGCGGGAACGGGAATGGTGGCCACTAACAGCGTGGCGGCCAGAACCGGAAACGTCAGCGCGGGAACGAGCGTCTTCGCGATGGTCGTTTTGGAAAAGCCCTTAAAGGCCGCGTACAAAAACCAAATAGACATTGTCCAGACCCCGGACGGAAGCGCCGCCGCAATGGCCCACGCCAACAACTGCACCGGCGAATACGACAAGTGGATAAAATTGTTCGGAAGCGCCGCGACCGCTTTGGGCGCCAATTTTTCAAAGGGCCAGCTTTACGACACTTTGTTGGGATTGGCATTGAACGGCGACAAAGATTGCGGCGGCTTGGTTCCTTACAATTACATTTCGGGCGAGTCAATCACCGGCTTTGCAAGCGGCCGCCCGCTCTTTGTAAGGACGCAAAACGCCAACTTCACTTTGGAAAATTTCATGCGTTCTCAATTGTTCACCGCGCTGGGAGCCTTGCGCGCCGGCATGGACATTTTGTTTGAGCAGGAGAAAGTCGCGCTTGACTCTCTTACGGGGCACGGAGGCTTCTTTAAGACTGCCGGCGTGGGCGCCAAAATCATGGCGGCCGCGATGCACACCGCGGTAAGCTCGATGAAAACAGCGGGCGAGGGCGGACCTTGGGGCATGGCGCTATTGGCCGCCTACGCTTCCGACAAAAAGGGAATGAGCCTTGGCGATTGGCTAAGCAAAATCGTTTTTGCCAGCGCCGAGATTACAAAGACCGCGCCCGACGCGGCGGACGTTGAAGGCTTTAACAAATTCTTTGCCAACTACAAGAAGGGCCTTGCTGTGGAAAAAGCCGCCGTCGAAAATTTGGACTAGCGGCGAATTGCTTGTAAGACCAGAACGCGCCGCGCGAACGGAATCATAAGGAGGACTAAATTATGTCAGCATACCAGTCGTTAAAAGAAGAGGCCTACGAGGCCAACATGCAAATCCCCGCGCAGCGTTTGGCGCTTTACACTTGGGGAAACGTCAGCGCCTTTGACAAGGACAAGGGCGTCTTCGCCATTAAGCCGTCGGGAGTTCCTTACGAAAAGCTAACGCCCGACTCGATGGTCGTTCTTGACTTGGAAGGCGCGCGCGTAGAGGGCAACCTTAACCCGTCCAGCGACACGCCGACGCACATTGTCTTGTACAAAAAATTCGCGGTGGAAGGCGGCGCCAAAATCGGCGGAATCATACACACGCATTCGACGGCGGCGGTGTCTTGGGCGCAGGCGCTAAAGTCCGTTCCGCTTTTTGGAACGACTCACGCCGACCACATCCAGACCGCCGTTCCCTGCACGCCCTACCTTTCCAAAGAAATGGTTGAAAGTGACTACGAGTTGGAAACTGGCAACGCGATTGTCGAGCACTTTGCGGGCCTAAAGCTAAATCCGTCGGAAGTGACGATGGTTTTGGTCGGCGGCCACGGCCCCTTTGCCTGGGGAAGCGACGCGCAAAAAGCCGTCTACAACGCCGCCGTCTTGGAAGAGGTTTGCAAGATGGCGCTCAACACGCTGGCGATAAATCCCGGCGCGCAACCGCTCCCGGACTACATCATAAAAAAGCACTACGAGCGCAAGCACGGGCCCAACGCCTATTACGGACAGAAGTAGGATGGTCAAAAAAAAATCCGCGGTGGTTGCCGCGGATTTTTTTTTGTCTTGCTAATTTTTTGCAATCTTTACAATCAAGTCTCGGAGGGATGAGCGGAGGTCTGGGGAAAGCTTTTCTATCGCGCTGATTATGTCCTTGTTTTTGCGGTAAAGGAACTGTTCTTCTTTTTTGGACGCGGCCACAGCTGAGACTCTTTTTCCGCCGTCGTTTCCGAAAACTAAATATTCGATTGGAACGTCAAGCCTCTCCGCGATTTTTAGGGCGATGTCCGCGCTGGGAACGCTGCCCAAGGCTACTCCATTGTGTATGCTGGAATACGAGATTCCCACTTGAGCCGCAAATTCCTTGCGGGGAATGTCCTGCCGATCAAGCAAGTCAAGAACTCTTTTCCAAAAATTGCCGTCCATTCTTATATAATACAATTATGTTTTAAAATATTTTATAGTTTGACATAAATATATTAGAATGATACAATTGTGTTATTACTTTTTATGCTCAAAAAGGAGTGGAATAATGAAAAAGACTTTATTGCTTTTGGCTATGGTCGCGTCATTGCTTTTTGCGGGTTGCTCAAACGCGTCTGAAGGCGGCGGCGGCAATAACGGCGCTGGCACAGGAACGGGCACTGGCACAGGAACAGGAACCGGCGGAGGCGGTGGAGGCGAAAGCGCTCCTAGCTATTCAATAACGATCGAGCAATCTGCAAGGGGAAGCGTCAGCGCTGACAAGACAACGGCAAAGAGCGGCGAAACTGTTGTTTTGACTATTGCGCCCGACGCGAACTGTGAGTTAAGTTCTTTGAACATTGCCGCCGGGGAACTTCTTTGCACAGCGACTGGAAGCGGAAACACTCGCTCTTTTGCCATGCCGGATCGCGATGTTACGGTGAAGGCGGTGTTCGCCCATGTGTCGGTTTTTCCAAGCACTAATTATGAAAAAATTGATTCAGAAACAATGGGTGGAGTTGAATATGACCGCGTTAAGTTTGGCGATTGGCCTCAAACTATAATGGCCCAAGGCGTTACCATTGACGAAAACGAAATCGCAAGAATGGGAAATTTTACTTATTGCAAGGGAAGTGACGGTTTTTGGTATTTAAAAGTTTCTGAAGATTCTCCAGAAAGTACCTATAAATATAGCGATGGAACGTATGTCAAGCGATGGTATGACAAAAGCTATCGATGGTTCAAGGTGGAGCCGATTGAATGGCGCGTTGTTAACGCAAACAGCGTTGTGAACGGCGTAAGCGCAAAAACCCTGCTTTCGGAAAAGATTTTGACAGCCAAAGGCTTTGACAAAAACAGCAACAACTACAAAAATTCAGAGCTTCGTTCTTATATTAACGGCGAATTTTTGAATTCCGCCTTTTCTTCCGATCAAAAAAAGTATATAGCTGATACTGTGGTTGGCAACAACGCGAGGTCCACATTGCCTTCTAATTATGAAAGTCTTACCGAGCAACAGAAATCCTTTTATAATAATGGCCAAAACCAATACGCTTGCGAAGACACTACCGACAAAATATATTTGTTTAGCTACAGAGAAGCCGATTATACGATGCGTCTTACGACGAGTGGCGGTTTTGAAGGTTGGTTGAAAAGAAGACCGACGGATTATTCTTTGGCATGCAACCTTTGGTGTGGCGGCGAGGACAATATGTTGGAGGCCACTTGGTGGTGGCTCCGTTCGCCTTATTATAAAGACCTTGACGACAGAAACGGCTACATCGCCGGCGGAAAAGGCACGTTCTATATAGAAATTGATGGAAAATATATTCCTATACGAATAATTACAAACATTAACGGCGGCGTTGTTCCTGTTTTGCGCTATGACGAAACCGGCTCTGCTTCTGAAGGTTCAAGCGCCAATGCTTCTGCGGAAACCTCTGTAGAAAGCGCTCACTTGAAGGCGGAGGCTGTGGACGGCGGAATAAAATTTACAGTCAAAGTTTTAGGCGAAGCTTATAAAGATGACTTTTGGCTTATGGTCAACAGAGATGGTTATGGCGAAGTTGGAAGAGTTGTATGCGAATGGAACGACAAGAGCGCCAATTGGACGGGAGTATATCCTTTTGTCAATGCAGGAAGCAGCTACACGGCCGAATTGGTTCTGCATGACGCGCAAGATGTTGAATCCAAAGAGCAAGTAAAGATTAAGGCGACCGGCGGTTCAGGCGAGATGAATTATGCCGGCGAGATTTCCTCGTCGTTGGAAGTTTCAAACGAAAAGATAAGCTTTAGCGTTGTCAATTATCCGCCTTACTTGATGCCTGTTGGAGCGGTTGACAAAAAATTTTTTGCTAAATTCTTTGCCGGCGAAGGTTGGATTAACGCGACTTCAACATGGGATGGAGCTTATCTGGGCATATTCGAATTTACAAATCTTGTTAGTCCCGATTCGTCAAAAAAATGCGCTTATGAAATATCTAATGCAGAGTCTATGTTTGCGACTGTGAAAAACGCAATGACAAATCAATATCCTAACAAAAATCTCTTTGCGGAGTTTGGATATAAATACCATGTTGCTGGTTTGTCTGCAGAATGCGAAACAAAGATTGTTCGCGTGCCAGCAATTGAACCAACCGCTTGGCGTCAATAAAGCATTCAACTAAAGCGAGAGAACAAAAGAGGCTCCGTTTTGCGGAGCCTCTTTTGTTTTGCGTCGCCAACAAAAATTACTTTGGCCGGTACTGCATGCGCGCGTAGCGGCTGTTGCGTTCCGACGGAAGCTTTTGCAATTCAAAGTCGTCCTTTAGGTAAAGGATCAAGTCGGAAAGTTTTCTAAAGCCGTAGTCCAGGGTGTCAAAGCCGGGGTCTTGGCGCTTAAAGAAGTTGCCCGCGGCGCTTACGTCGGCCCAGCCGTCTTCGGCGGCGTACTTTTCGTAGGCGTTTGTCAAAAGCTTGAAGATTTTTCTAAACTGGCGGTCGGTCATTTTGTCGCCGGGCGACTTTCTAAAGAAGGCGCTGCGGACTTTTGTAACCTTGTGCTTGGGCTTTGCGTCGTCGGCCTTTTCTTCGGCCTCGTCGTCGTCTTCGTCGTCGGTCAAGTTTTCAATGTAGATAAAGTCGTCGCAAGCGTTCACGAATGACGGCGGCGTCTTTTTTTGGCCCACGCCAAAAACGTAAATTTGGCTTTCGCGAAGGCGCGTGGCCAGTTTTGTAAAGTCTGAGTCGCTTGTGACAAGCGCGATCGAGTCGTACTTGTCGGTGTAGAGCAAGTCCATCGCGTCGATTATCATCGCCGAATCGCTGGAATTTTTTCCCTGCGTGTAGGCGAACTGCTGGATTGGAATAATCGCGTTGTCGTTTAGGTCGCGCTTCCAGTTTTTTAGATGCTCCGAAGAAAAGTCTCCGTAAGCGCGCTTGGTTATGATGTGGCCGTGAACGGCGATTTCTTGTAAAATTAACTTAAGTTTTTTCCCGGGCGTGTTGTCCGCGTCAATCAAAACGGCGATGCTTTTTTCGCTTGTTTCTTCCATATTTGTACTCCGCGGTTAGTATAGCAGAAACACGCTCGGGATTCAATGCGTCACTTGCAGTGTTTTTGGCAATGCTCGCAGCCGCAGCCGCAATTTGATTTTCCGCGAACCTTGTTTTTAACAAGGCGCAGAATGATTGCGACTACCGCCGCGGCCAAAATCGAACCGACTACAATCGTTCCCATTGGCTCACACCTTGACGGAAAGCGTTGTCGCTTCGCTGTACTTCTTAAAGAAGAGCGCGTAGACGATGCAAGCGAGCGCGGCAAAAGCGGCGACCAAGCCAATGATGTTGGCGCTGCCGGCAAGGGCGTTGCCGAATTGGTTGATCATCAAGGCGACGATGTAAGCAAAGCCGCACTGCCAGCCGATGGCGAACCATGTCCACTTGGCGCTGTTCATCTCGCGGCGAATCGCTCCGATCGCGGCAAAGCAAGGCGCGCACAAAAGGTTGAATACCAAGAAGGAGTATCCGGCCACGCTCGTAAAGGCTTGGGCGAGCGCCTGGTAAACCGTAAGGTCTCCCGCGCCGTAAAGGATGCCCATCGTGCCGACGATGTTTTCTTTGGCGACAAGGCCGGTGATTGACGCGACTGTCGCCTGCCAATTTCCCCAGCCGAGCGGAGTGAAAATCCAAGCGATGCAGCTTCCGATTTTTGCCAAGATTGAAGCGTCAAGCTGGTCTTCGGCCAACATGCCAAAGCCTTCTTCGGTCCAGCCAAAGAATGTGGTGAACCAAACGACGATTGTGGAAAGCAAGATGATCGTTCCAGCCTTCTTGATGAATGACCAGCCGCGTTCCCACATGGAACGGAGAACGTTGCCCAAAGTCGGCATGTGATAGGCCGGAAGCTCCATTACGAAGGGAGCGGGATTTCCGGCGAACATCTTTGTCTTTTTAAGGATGATGCCCGAAATTACGATCGCGGCCATTCCGACAAAGTAAGCGCTTGTGGCAACCCAAGCCGCTCCGCCGAAAATCGCTCCGGCGACCATCGCGATAAAGGGAACCTTGGCGCCGCAAGGAATGAAGGTCGTTGTCATGATCGTCATGCGGCGGTCGCGCTCGTTTTCGATCGTGCGGCTTGCCATAATGCCTGGGATGCCGCAGCCAGTTCCAACCAACATCGGGATGAACGACTTGCCGGAAAGTCCGAACTTGCGGAAAATGCGGTCAAGAACAAAGGCGATGCGCGCCATGTAGCCGCACGCTTCCAAGAAGGCAAGCATCAAGAAAAGAACCAGCATTTGCGGAACGAATCCAAGAACCGCGCCGACGCCGGCAACGATTCCGTCAAGGATAAGGCCTGAGAGCCATTCGGCGCAGCCAATCTTTTCCAAAAGCGATCCGACCAATACAGGAACGCCTGGAACCCAAACGCCGTAGTCGGCTGGATCCGGGCCTTCCTCTCCGTACTTGTCGGCCATCTCTCGCGCTTCGGCGGCGGCCTCTTCGGTAATCTCAATTGGGTCCGAAAGCTCAAGCGTTTCTTCGTCTTCGATGACGTATGTCGTCTCTCCGTTGTCCAAGGCTTCCAAAATAGCGCTTGTGTCGCCGTACTCTTCGGCCGCCGCCTCGTAGGCGCCCGTTCCGATTCCAAACAAATGCCAGCCGTCTCCGAACAAGCCGTCGTTGGCCCAGTCGGTGGCAGACGCTCCGACGCCGACCATGGCGATCCAGTAAACAAAGAACATGATTGCGGCGAATATCGGCAAGCCCAGCCAGCGGTTTGTGACGATGCGGTCAATCTTGTCCGAGTTGCTAAGCTTTCCGGCGTTGGCCTTTTTGTAGCTGGATTTAAGAATCTGCGCGATGTAAATGTAGCGCTCGTTTGTGATTACGCTCTCGGCGTCGTCGTCCAATTCCTTTTCGGCGGCCTTGATGTCGTTTTCAATGTGCTCCAATTTTTCCGCGTCAATCTTGAGCGATTCCAAAACTTTTTCGTCGCGCTCAAAAATCTTTATCGCGTACCAGCGCTGGCGCTCTTCGGGCAAGTCGTGAACGATCGCCTCTTCTATGTGCGCCAAGGCGTGTTCGACGGGGCCTGAGAATGAGTGTTGCGGAACGGTCTTTGTGGCCTCCGCCGCCTTGATCGCTTCCTCGGCCGCTTCCATCACGCCGTCGCCCTTGAGCGCGGAAATCTCAACGATTTTGCAGCCCAACTGGCGCGAAAGTTCCGGAACGTCGATTTTGTCTCCGGCCTTTTTTACCAAGTCCATCATGTTGAGCGCCACGACGACCGGGATTCCAAGTTCAACAAGCTGTGTTGTAAGATACAAGTTGCGCTCAAGGTTTGTGGCGTCAACGATGTTCAAAATCGCGTTGGGGCGTTCGCCGACCAAGTAGTTTCGCGCCACGACTTCCTCCAGCGTGTAGGGGGAGAGCGAGTAAATGCCGGGAAGGTCGGTGACGATCACGCCGTCATGCTTTTTTAGCTTTCCTTCTTTTTTTTCTACAGTTACTCCGGGCCAGTTTCCGACGAATTGATTTGATCCTGTAAGCGCGTTAAAGAGCGTCGTCTTTCCGCAGTTTGGGTTTCCCGCAAGGGCTATTCTAATTTCCATTTTATTCTACCTCTATCATTTCGGCATCGGCTTTTCGCAATGAAAGCTCGTAGCTTCTAACAGTCACTTCTATAGGGTCGCCCAGTGGAGCGACTTTTCGCACGTAAATCTGGACGCCCTTTGTAACGCCCATGTCCATAATGCGGCGCTTGACCGCTCCTTGGCCAGTCAGCTTTACGACAGTCACTGTCTCGCCGACCTTTGCGTCTTTTAACGTTTTCATATATTCCTCCAATTAATAAACGGTGTCAGCGCCGCTACACTATTATGCGGCGAGCCATGTCTTCGTTGATGGCGATGCGAGATTCCTTTACTTTTACGATTACGTTCCCCGCAAGGGAATTGACGACGGTTACAGTAGCGCCCACCGTAAAGCCCAGGTTTTCCAAGTGGCGCTTTACCTCGTCGTTTCCGCCGATTCTTTTTACGATTTGCGGTTTTCCGCGTTCCGCAATGACTAGTGGCATCAGTTTAGCCTTCCTTTATTTGGCGATATACAATGTATATTAGCATCTGCTAACGATTTCGTCAAGCGCTTTGCGCGTTTTTTTCTATTGAATTACCTTCGCTCTTCTTGTAAAATAACCTGGAAGAATAACGAAGGGGTTTTTATGAAGAAATTTGTTGGTTACGAAAAAGGCGTTAATTTTGGCGGATGGCTTTCTCAGTGCAAGGAATACACGGACGAGCATTACAAGACGTTCATTGTAAAGGAAGATTTTAAGAAGGCCGCTGCTTGGGGAATCGACCACGTTCGCGTGCCGGTTGACTGGCAGGTTTTTCAGCATGAGGACGGCTCCTTTATTGAGAGCGGATTCGGCTACGTTGACAACGCGATCGCTTGGGCAAAAGAAAACAAGCTTAACTTGATTTTGGACTTGCACAAAACGCTGGGCTATTCTTTTGACGCGGGCGAAGACAAGAACAATTTTTTTGCCGACGAAAAACTTCACGCGCATTTTTACGCTTTGTGGGAAGAGTTCTCAAAGCGCTACGTTAAATACGAAGACATGATGGCCTTTGAGCTTTTGAACGAAGTGACCTCTCCGTCTTACAGCGACGCGTGGAACAAAATTTCCGCCAAGGCGATTGAAACAATCAGAAAGCATTCAAAGACGATAAAGATTTTGATCGGCGGTTATTGGAACAATTCAATCGACGCGCTAAAAGATTTGGCCGCGCCCGCAGACGAGAATGTCGTCTACAACTTTCACTGCTACGATCCCCTTATGTTCACCCATCAGGGCGCGCCTTGGGTGGCGGGCATGCCGCACGGCTTTAGGCTGGGATATCCTACGACCTATAAAGAGCACGACGACGCGGCGCGCTCTTGCGGCTTTCCGGATTTTATAAGCCATGCCGAGGACGAGTCAAAAACTTACGGCCCGGAATATTTTGTCAAAAAGTGGCAGGCTGGAATCAAGGTTTGTCAGGAACGCGGCGTTTCCCTTTACTGCGGCGAATACGGCGTCATCGACCGCGCGGCTCCAGAGCAAACGCTGGCCTGGTACAAGGACATCAACGCCGCCTTTAACGAATGCGGAATCGGCCGCGCCGCCTGGAGCTACAAGCAAATGGACTACGGCCTAAGCGACGACCGCATGAAAGGCGTGATTGCGGAATTGGTGAAGTATTTGTGATGGCATACAATTTTTACGGCTGGCAGGGAGCGGATTGCGCTCCGACAAATCCGGCTTACGCAAAAATAAAAAATCCCCGGCATCTCTACGATTTGCTTTGCGGAATCTGGAGCGCGCAAACTTGCGCCCCGCGAATGAGGCAGGATTGGACGCCTGAAAACAAAACTTTGGGCCAGTGCTCAATCACAGCCTTTTTGGCGCAAGACATTTTTGGCGGAAAAGTATACGGCATCCTGCGCGACGGCGGAAACTACCACTGCTACAACGTCGTTCCCACCGAAAGCGGCGACTGCGTCTTTGACCTTACCAGCGAACAGTTTGGCGACGAAAAGCTTTGCTACCAAAACAATCCAGAACAGTTCCGCGACGTTCACTTTGCAAAAGAAGAAAAGCGCTTGCGCTACGAGGCGCTTAAGGCGGAGTTGGAGAAGAGGGTGGAGGAACTATAGCCATGTCCCAAGAAAAACGCGACGTGAAAATTCACGGAATCTACAAACACTTTAAGAACAAATATTACATCGTCGAGGACGTTGCCTTCCATTCCGAAACAAAAGAGGAATACGTAGTCTACCGCCGGCTTTACGGCGACAATTCCCTTTGGATCCGCGAAAAGTCCATGTTCCTAAGCGAAGTTGACCACGCCAAGTACCCCGACGTCCAGCAAAAATGGCGCTTTGAGTTGGTGGAGGAAGCGGGAGAGTGACTCCCGCCCGTTCCCCACGCCCCGCGACTTGCGCTATAATGCCCCTATGACCAAAAACACTTTTTCGCAGCAGACGCATTTTGTTGGCGTGTTGTTGCCGGATGATTTGACGGGGACGCTGGAGGATTGCAGGCGGTATATGAACGAGGCGTATGGGTGCAGGTCGGGGCATGGGACGCCGATTCACGTGACGCTGGTTCCGCCGTTTAGGTTGCAGGAACAGTATTCCACCCAGGATTTGGCGGCTGCGATTGAGAGCGGAGCGGCGGGGGCGGGCTTGGGCTTTGCGGCCAAGATCCAAAACTTTGACGCGTTTGGCGACAGGACGATTTTCGCCAAGGTGGCCGCCGACGAGCGATGGACAAAATTGCGCGACGCGACCCTTAAGGCGATTCTAAACGCTTGCCCCGCTTGTACAAAAAAAGACGGGCGGCCATTCACTCCGCACGCGACGGTGGCCAACCGCGACATTCCCGCTGGTGTTGTGACGACGGCTCTTGCGGCGATGAATGAAATGAATTTGTTCGAGGAATTTCCGGTTGACAACATAACGATTTTTGAGCGGCAGGGAAAGCGCTGGGTGGCCGCCGCAACTTTAGCGCTTTGACCCAAAAAAAAGAGCCGCCCAAATTGGACGGCTCTTCTGCGCGATACTGGAATCGAACTAGTGACCCCAAGCGTGTCATGCTTGTACTCTAACCAACTGAGCTAATCGCGCGAATGTTTTTCCATCTTACAAAAAAATCGCTCTTGTGTCAAGGGGCCGTTCGCGCTAAAATAAAGGCATCACTTTTTCTTTGGAGGAACGGCATGACAATTTGCGATTCTGTAAAATACGTTGGAGTTGACGACCACGACATTGATTTGTTTGAGGGGCAGTTTGAGGTTCCCGACGGAATGGCCTACAATTCCTACGCCGTCGTCGGCCAAAAAGTTTGCGTTATGGACAGCGTTGACGCGAATTTCGTTGACGCTTGGCTTAGTAACATCGAGTCGGCGCTGGGCTCAAAGGCTCCGGATTTTCTTGTCGTTCAGCACATGGAAATGGACCACTCGGCGGGCGTCTTGGCCTTTGCCAAAAAATATCCAGAGGCAAAAATCGTTTCTTCTAAAATGGCCTTTACGATGATGAAGAACATGTTCGGCGACGATTTTTCCGACAGGCAAGTTGTCGTGGCCGACGGAAGCGAGCTGGACCTTGACGGCAAAAAGCTAAAGTTTATCGCCGCGCCGAACGTTCACTGGCCGGAAGTTGTCATGACTTACGACGAGACGGACAAAATTCTTTTTAGCGCCGACGCCTTTGGCAAATTCGGCGCGCTCGACTACGACGACCCGGAAGGCTGGGATTGCGAAGCCCGCCGCTATTATTTTGGAATCGTAGGAAAATTCGGCCAGGCGGTTCAGGCCTTGCTAAAAAAAGCCGCCGCGCTCGACATTAAAACGATTTGTCCCTTGCACGGACCTGTCCTTGACAAGGACTTGGGCCATTACCTTGAGCAATACAACACTTGGTCAAGCTACGGCGTCGAAACTCCCGGAGTTTTTGTCGCCTACACTTCGGTATACGGCCACACAAAGGAGGCCGCCGAAAAATTGGCGCAAATCCTAAAGGACAAGGGCTGCCCCAAAGTCGCCATTGCCGACCTTGCCCGCGAAGACATTTACGAATGCGTGGAGGACGCCTTTAGGTACGGAAAGCTTGTCCTTGCCTCGACCACTTACAACGGCGGCGTCTTCCCTGCGATGAAAGAGTTCATCTTGCATTTGACGGAACGCAATTACCAAAAGCGAACTGTCGCCCTTGTCGAAAACGGATCTTGGGCGCCGGCCGCGTCAAAGGCGATGGCCGCTTTGCTTGAGCCTTGCGCCGACATAAAGTTCGCGCAAACAAAAGTTTCTATTAAAATCGCGATGAAGGACGCGGACGTCGCCGCGCTTGAATCGCTGGCCGACGAGTTGTTGGCGCAATAGTTCGCAAGCCCAAAAAGGCGGCGCCTTCTTGGGCTTGCTTATAATTTAAGGAAGTAAATTTGATTAATAAAAGTTTTTTTGACCGTTTTGGTCCGGCGTCCTTTTATTCAAAGGCGCTGAAAATCGCCATTCCCGTAATGGCCCAACTCTTGGTGCAAAACCTCGTCTCCCTTATCGACAACTTTATGGTGGCCGGCCTTGGCGACATAAAGATGTCGGGCGTGAACATTTCCGGCCAAATAATATTTTTGTTCATTGTTTTGCTTGGAACGATTTGCACGGCCGCAGGAATTTTCATGACGCAGTTTTCCGGCGCGGAAGACAAGGACGGCATGCGACAGTCTTTTTGCTTTAAGCTGTGGTTCGGCCTTTTTGCAGCGGCAATCTTTATGGTTGTCTGCTTGGGCTTCCCTAGGCTGGCTCTTTCTTTTATGGTCAGGGGGAACACGCAGGCCGGCGCGATTTTGGACCAAGGCCAGCAGTATATTTGGATTATCGCCTTTACAGGAATTCCAATTGTCGTCGCAAGCGTAATCGCTTCGTCCTTGCGCGAAATCGGCGAGGTAAAAGTTCCGCTTGTGATTTCAATCGCGGCCACTGCGGTCAACACGTTTTTTAACTGGGTTTTCATTTACGGGCATTTGGGCGCGCCTCGCCTTGAGGTTAGGGGAGCGGCTCTCGCGACGGTCATCGCGCGCGGTTTTGAAACGCTTTGTTTTGTCGTTTACATGATCGTAAAAAAGCCGCCCTTTGCGATTGGCCTTATGGACATGCTGCGCGTGAACTTTAAGCTTTACCGCGAGATTTGCGCAAGGGCCGCGATGTCAACTTGCAGCGAAATGCTTTGGGCGATTGTCGAGACGGTGTCGGCGGCCTTGTATAACGGCCGCGGCGGTTCGGAAGTGGTTTCCGGCATGAGCGCGAGCTTTGCGATCGCAAACCTTTTCTTTGTTTCCTTTAGCGGAATCATCACGGCCACCGGCGTAATCCTTGGAAAAAGCCTTGGCCGCGGCGAACTGGAAAAAGCGCGGCAGGAAAAAGTTTGGCTTTTGAACGGAGCCAATGTCTTTGGCGTTATGATGACTGCCGTGGGCTTGGTGACGATACTGCTTGTTCCGCATGTGTTCAAAAATCTAAGCGGCCAAGCGCAAGGCATTTGCAAGCAAATGGTTCTTGTGATGGCGCTTTACATGCCCGCTTGGGTTTACATAAACGCTCAGTTTAGCGTAAGCCGCTCCGGCGGAGACACGATGATGGGAATGTTGGTTGACGGCATCGGCCATCTTTTTATCGCGCTTCCCGGAATCTTTTTAATGGCAAAGCTTACGACAATCGGGCCTGTTGGAATGTACGCAATCGTCAAGGCCGTTGAGTTCCCAAAAATCGCCATCGCCTCTTGGTGGCTAAAGAAGGAGCGATGGCTCGTCAATTTGGCGGAGCGAAAGTAAAAAAAAAGGCGCCCGGCGATTTTCGCTCGGACGCTTTTTTTTTTTTACGCGCTGGCGGTGACCCGCTTAAAGGCTTCCAGCACTGCTTCGTCGTAGCTGCGGCCTTTTTCTTCGCTCTTGGCTATTTCTTCCAACATTCGCTTGTAGTCGTTTGGAATGATTTTCTTGAACTTTGAAACCTGCTCGTCAAAGTCGTCCAAGATTTTCTTGGCGACGGCGGAGCCGGTTTGGTCAAAGTGCTTTTGGACAAGGCCGCGCAAAATGTCTTTGTCGCGCTGGTCCGTAACTTCTTCCATGCTAACAAGCTCTTTGTTTACGCGCTTGTACAAGTCGCGCTTTTGGTCAAGAACGTAGGCCACGCCGCCGCTCATTCCGGCCGCGAGGTTTCTTCCAGTCGGTCCAAGGATGACTGCCGTTCCGCCTGTCATGTATTCCAAGCCGTGGTCGCCGCAGCCTTCGACAACCGCGGTGGCGCCGGAGTTGCGCGCGCAAAAGCGTTCGCCGGCGATTCCGTTGATGTAAGCCTCGCCGCTTGTGGCGCCAAAGAGCGCGACGTTTCCGATGATGATGTTTTCTTCGGCCGTCAGCTTTGAATTTTTAGGAGGGCGCGCCACCAAGGTTCCGCCCGAAAGGCCTTTTCCAAAGTAGTCGTTCGAGTCGCCTTCCAGCTTTAGCGCCAAGCCCTTTGGAATGAAGGCGCCGAATGATTGGCCGCCGCCGCCCTGGCAGTTTACGACGTATTTTTGCGCGTCGATTTTTCCGCCAAAAGTTTTTTGAATGACGCTTCCCAAAATCGTTCCAAAAGTTCTGTCTTGGCTCTGGACTTTTATCGCGCTAAAGGAACCGCTTTCAAACTCTTTAAGGAGGATCTTTTCGTCCAAAGTTTTTTGGAGCTTAAAGTCGTAGACGTCGGCGGGAACAAAGTGGCACTTGTCGCCGGAAAGCTCGGCGGCGTTTCCAAGAATTCTTGAAACGTCGATAAGCTTTGCCCGGCCGCCGGCGGGGTTTTGCTTTACGCCCAAAAGGTCGCTTCGGCCGACCAACTCGTCAAGGCTCTTTACGCCAAACTTTGCCATGTACTCGCGGACTTCCTGCGCGATGAACTTCATAAAGTTCTCGACGTATTCGGGCTTTCCCTTAAAGCGCTTGCGGAGCTCTTCGCTTTGCGTGGCCACTCCAAATGGGCAAGTGTCCTTTTGGCAGGCGCGCATCATCGCGCAGCCCATCGTTATAAGGGGAGCGGTGGCAAAGCCAAATTCTTCCGCGCCCAAAATCGCGGCGATGACAACGTCTCGGCCGCTCATCAATTTTCCGTCCGTTTCGATTCGCACTTTGCTGCGCAAGCCGTTTTGGATCAAGGTTTGGTGGGTCTCCGCCAAGCCCAATTCCCAAGGAAGGCCCGCGTGATGGATTGAAGAAATCGGCGCGGCTCCCGTTCCGCCGTCGTGGCCGCTGATCAAAATTACTTGCGCTCCGGCTTTGGCGACGCCGGCAGCGATCGTTCCGACTCCGGCTTCGCTTACAAGCTTTACGCTGATGCGGGCGTCGCGGTTTGCGTTTTTAAGGTCGTAAATCAATTGCGCCAAGTCTTCGATGGAATAGATGTCGTGGTGCGGCGGAGGCGAAATCAAAGAAACGCCGGGCGTCGCGTAGCGGGTCTTTGCGATCCAAGGATAAACTTTTTTTCCGGGAAGGTGGCCGCCTTCGCCGGGCTTGGCTCCTTGCGCCATTTTGATTTGGATTTCTTTGGCGCTCAAAAGGTATTCTTCGGTTACGCCAAAGCGTCCTGAGGCAACTTGCTTTATCGCGCTGTTGTATTCTGTTCCAAGGCGCTCTGGCTTTTCGCCGCCTTCGCCGGAGTTGGACTTTCCGCCAAGGTGGTTCATCGCGGCGGCCATGCACTTGTGGGCCTCTTCGCTGATGGAACCGTAGCTCATCGCTCCAGTCTTAAAGCGCTTTACGATTTCTTCAACGCTTTCAACTTGGTCGATCGGAATTTCCTTTCCAGGCTCAAACTTAAATTCAAAGAGGCTTCGCAATGTGTGGGGTCTCTTTACGTCGTCAACAAGCGCCGTGTATTCCTTAAAGCGAGCGTAGTCGCCGTTCTGCGCCGCTTGCTGCAAGGCGATGATTGTCTCTGGGCTGTAAAGGTGGTCTTCGCAAGTGGGGCCGCGGCGCATTTTGTGGATGCCGACGGAATCCAAGTGCGGGTTTACCGTAAGGCCAAGCGGGTCAAAGGCGCGGTTGTGGTGGAAGTTTGCGTCCTCTTCGATTTCCTTAAGAGTGATTCCTCCGATTCGGCTTACAGTGTTTGTAAAGTAAGTGTCGATGACTTCCTTGCTGATTCCAACCGCCTCAAAGATTTGCGCGGACTGGTAAGACTGAACGCAAGAGATTCCCATTTTGGCCGCGATTTTGACGATGCCGTTAAGCAAGGCCTTGTTGTAATCGTCGATGGCCGTGTGGTAGTCTTTGTCCAAAAGCTTTTGGTCGATCAACTCGGCGATGCATTCGTGGGCCAAGTAGGGGTTGATCGCGCGCGCTCCGTAGCCCAAAATCATCGCGGCCTGGTGAACGTCGCGGATTTCGCCGCTTTCCAAAATGATAGAAATCTTTGTTCTCTTTTTTGCGCGGATAAGATACTGTTCCACCGCTGACACCGCCAAGAGGGACGGAATGGCCACGTGGCTTTCATCAACGCCTCTGTCCGAAAGAATGATGATGTCGCTTCCTGCGTGGTAGCATTTTTCGATTTCGTTAAAGACGCCGTCAATCGCTTCCTTGAGCGAAGTGTTCTTGTAGTACAAAATCGGAACGACGCTTGCCTTGAGTCCTGGCTTGTCCAAGGCCTTGATTTTTATCATGTCAACGCCGGTCAAAATCGGATTGTTGATTTGCAAAACCTTGCAGTTGGAGTCTTTTGGCTCAAGCAAGTTGCCGTCGCTTCCAACATAAACTGTTGTGTCGGTGACGATTTTTTCTCGCAAGGAGTCGATCGGTGGATTCGTTACTTGCGCGAAAAGCTGCTTAAAGTAGCTGAATAACGGCGGATGTTTTTCGGACAAGACGGCAAGCGGAGTGTCAACGCCCATCGAGGCGGTCGGTTCGACGCCGTTTTGCGCCATCGGTAAAATCATTTCGTTTACGTCTTCGTAATTCCAGCCAAAAGCGCGGTACATAATGTCGCGCTCGCTTTGCGTGTAAACAGGAATTTTTTTGTTTGGAATTTTAAGGTCGTGCAGCTGCAAAAGATTTTTGTCCAGCCATTCGCCGTAGGGGAATTGGTCGGCAAAAGTGTCCTTGCATTCTTGGTCGGAAATCACGCGCTTTTGGATTGTGTCCACAAGCAAAATGCGGCCGGGCATAAGGCGCGATTTCTTTACGATTTTCTCTTCGGGAATGTCCAAGACGCCGACTTCGCTTGAAAGAATCAAGTTGTTGTCGCTTGTAATGTAGTAGCGGCTGGGACGCAGTCCGTTTCTGTCCAAGGTGGCTCCAAGGATGTCTCCGTCGCTGAACAAAATAGCGGCCGGGCCGTCCCAGGGTTCCATCATAGTGGCCCAATAGTGGTAGAAGTCGCGCTTTTTTTCGTCAATCGCTTCGTCGTGCTTCCAAGGCTCGGGGATGCAAATCGACACAGCGAGCGAAAGGGGCATGCCGTTCATCATCAAGAATTCCAGCGTGTTGTCCAACATCGCCGAGTCCGAGCCGCTTGCGTCAACGGCCGGCAAAACTTTTTTGATGTCCTCTTCAGAAAGTTTTGTGGAGCAAAGAGTTTCTTCGCGAGCGAGCATTCTGTCCACGTTTCCGCGGATCGTGTTGATCTCGCCGTTGTGGGCGATCAAGCGGTTGGGGTGAGCGCGCATCCAAGACGGCTGCGTGTTTGTGCTAAAACGCGAGTGGACGATCGCCAAGGCGCTTTCAAATTCCTTGTCCTGCAAGTCTGTGTAGAATTCACGCAGCTGCTGGACCAAGAACATTCCCTTGTAAACTATCGTTCTGCTGGAAAGCGAGACGACGTAAGTTTGCAATTGAGTTTTTTCAAACTGGCGGCGCAGGACATAAAGGCGACGGTCAAAGTCGATTCCTTTTTTTACGTCGCTGGGGCGTTCGATAAAGCATTGGGTTATGTTGGGCATGCTGTCCTTGGCGCGCTTTCCCAAAACGTTTTGGTTTACGGGAACTTCGCGCCAGCCCAAGAAGTTTAGGCCTTCTTTTTGGCAAAGGCGCTCGATCATTTTTTTGGCCTGCAGGCAGTTCAACTTGTCTTGCGGAAAGAAGAACATTCCCACACCGTAGTCGCGCTCGCCGCCCAATTTTATTCCGCAGTCGGCCGCGGCTTTTGAAAAGAATTTATGGCATATCTGGACAAGGATTCCGACTCCGTCGCCGGTTTCTCCCGTGGCGTCCTTTCCGGCGCGGTGCTCCAATTTTTCGACAATGCAAAGCGCGTTGTCAACGATTTGGCGGCTGGCTTTTCCGTCGATGTTGGCGACGGCTCCGATTCCGCACGAGTCGCGCTCAAAAGAAGGTTCGTAAAGGGTTTTTGTAGTATTGTTCATTCGTTTCTCCTGTTGCTTGCTTGCCGTTATTTTCCGCTGTCGCCGTAGTTTTTAAGAACGCGCGCCGACGGATCGTTGACGTTGCAGTTTGGCCATTCTTTGTTGGGCATCCAAAAGTCTTTTACCATTTGCGACTGGCCCGGGTAATGCTTTTCGAAAATTTCCCGGTACAAAAGGGATTCCTTGGTGAAGGGCTGGGCGTGCGAATACTTTTTTCGCTTTTCCTCAAAGTCGGAATCTGTGTACTGGCTTTCGGCAAATTCCTTTAGGTCGTCGACCAGCGAGTGGCCCACCGCGTCACTAAAGGCGGCCTTTTCGCGCATCAATAAGTCGCGCGGAAGGTAGGCCTTTCCGTCCGCGTCCGGCTCAAAGGCGTGGCGCAAAAGGTACTTTCCTTTTCCGTACTTGTTCAACTTTAATTCGGGGTCGATCGACATTACGTATTCCACAAAGTCCAAGTCGCCAAAGGGAACGCGCGCCTCAAGCGAGTTTACGCTGATGCAGCGGTCGGCGCGGAGAACATCGTACATATGAAGTTCGCGGACTCTTTTGGCCGCCTCTTTTTGGAACTCTTCCGCGCTGGGGGCGAAGTCGGTGTACTTGTAGCCAAAAAGCTCGTCGCTGATTTCGCCTGTAAGAAGGACGCGGATTTTTGTCTGCTCGTGAATCGCCTTGCAAATCAAGTACATTCCCATGCTGGCGCGGATTGTGGTGATGTCAAAAGTTCCCAAGGCCAAAATAACTTCGTCAAGCGCGCCCAGAACGTCTTCTTTTGTGATGATTATTTCGTGATGGTTGGAACCGATAAAGTCCGCTACTTGCTTGGCGTACTTTAAGTCGATGGCGTCCGTCTTCATTCCAATAGCGAATGTTTCGATAGGCTTGTTCAACAAGCGCGAAGCGACCGAACAAACAAGCGACGAGTCCAAGCCGCCCGAAAGCAAAAAGCCCAAGGGAGCGTCGGCGTCCAAGCGCTTTTTGATTCCTTCGACAAGCTTGTCGTGAATCTTTTTGCAAACGCCGTCCTCTCCGTCAAGGTCGCCCTTTGCGACGGCCTCGACTTTTGTCATGTCGCGGTAGCAAACAAATTTTCCGTCCTTGTAATAGTGTCCGGGCGGGAAGGGGAGAATCTCTTTTGCAAGGCCGACCAAGTTTTTTGGCTCGCTTGCAAAAAGGATGCCGCCGTTTTGGTCGTAGCCATAGTAAAGCGGGCGGATTCCGATCGGGTCGCGGGCGGCCACAACTGACTTTGTTTCTTCGTCGTAAATGATCAGCGCGTACTCAGCGTCCAAGTCTTTGAAGAGTTCCGTTCCCCGTTCCTTGTAAAGGGGCAAAAGAATCTCGCAGTCGGAATCGCTTTTAAATTTAAAGCCGTCGACTTTAAGGGCCTCGCGGACTGTTCGCCAAGAGGCTGACTTTTTGTTTTTGTCAAAAATGCCGTAGACCTCTCCGTTGCAAACAAGATGCGTTTTGCCAACGTTAAAGGGCTGCATTCCGCTTGGGTCAAGGCCCATTATAGCCAAGCGCTGAAATCCAAGAATCGCTCCGTCAAGTTTTATGACTTCTTCCGCGTCCGGACCTCGGGTGCTGGTCTTTGAAAATGATTTTCTAAATTCGTCCATTGGAATTACGCTTCCAAAATATCCCATTACGCAACACATAGTCGTTCTCCTTATAACTTCCGTTAGATTATTCGCTGGTGTAACCCATCAAGTATTGGTCAACCTCGCGCGCGCATTCGCGTCCTTCCGCGATGGCCCAAACTACAAGCGACTGTCCGCGCCTCATGTCGCCGCAAGAAAAAACTTTTGGAACGGCGGTTTGGTACTTTCCTTGCTCCACAGTTTGAACGGTATTGCGCGCGCTAAGCGGAACGCCAAAAGCCTTGGGCGCTTCTTCTTCCGCTCCCAAAAAGCCGGCCGCGATCAAAAGCAAGTCGCAGGGCAAGTCTTTTTCGGTTCCGTCGATTTCGCAAAGCGTCCGCTTTCCGTCAACGTTCTTAAATTCCACTTGAACGGTTTTTACGCCGCTGATGTTTTTGTCCTTGGCGTAAACTTCCTTAATTGTCGTTTTCCAAACGCGGGGGTCTTTTCCAAATTTGTAAATTGACTCTTGCGCGCCGTAGTCAACCTTAAGGACTTTTGGCCATTCGGGCCAGGGGTTGTCGGCGGCTCTTTCGGTCGGAGGGCAGGGCATCATCTCGATTTGGGTGACGCTCTTGCAGCCAAGGCGGATCGCGCTTCCGGCGCAGTCGTTGGCAGTGTCGCCGCCGCCAAGAATGATTACGTTCTTGTCCTTTGCGTCGACAAAACTTTTGTCAGAAAGCTTTGAGTCCAAAAGGCTTTTTGTGATCGACTTAAGCCAGTCAACCGCAAAGTAAACGCCCTTTGCCTGGATTCCGGGAACGGTAAGGGCGCGGGCCTTTTTGGCGCCGCAGCAAAGACAGACCGCGTCGTATTCTTTTAAAAGCTTGTCGGCGTCGGACTTGTCCTTGATGTTCGAGTTAAGTTTAAATTCCACGCCTTCGTCTTTCATCAATTTAACGCGGCGGTCGATGTACTTTTTGTCCAGCTTCATGTTGGGAATGCCGTACATCAAAAGTCCGCCGGGTCTGTCGTCGCGCTCAAAAACGGTTACGCTGTGGCCGCGTCGGTTGAGCCAATCGGCCGCCGCAAGGCCGGACGGTCCTGATCCGATGACCGCGATTTTCTTTCCGCTGCGGTTTTTGGGCGGCTCGGGCTTCATGTAGCCGGACTCAAAGGCCCGCTCGATAATGTAAAGCTCGTTGTCGTGAACGCTTACGGCCTGGCCTTCGCTGGCGCAGTTGCAAGCCTTTTCGCAAAGGGCCGGACAAACGCGGCCTGTAAATTCCGGGAATGAGGAGGTCTTTAAAAGCCTCCAAGCGGCCATGTCAAACTGGCCCTTGTAGAGCGCGTCGTTCCATTCCGGAATAAAATTGTGGAGGGGGCAGCCGGTGACCATGCCCTTTAGGCAAATGGCGCTTTGGCACATCGGAACGCCGCAGTCCATGCAGCGCGCGGCCTGTTTTTTGCGCTCGGCCTCGTCAAGCGGCGTGTGGAACTCGTTAAAGTTCTTGATTCTTTCGGCGGGCGGAATGTCGCCGTTGTCCTTTCTTTCGTAGTCCAAAAAGCCAGTCGCCTTTCCCATCTTTGTATGTCCTCCTGTAAAACGGCAAAAAAAAGACGCTGTGGGAACAGGATCACTTTGCTCAGGGCAAAATAATCCCATTTCCACAGCGTCATTGCCGTTTATGGGGCATATTTTAGCGAATTTTGGGGGAACGTGTCAATATGGGGGCGCCTGGGCGCCTTTTTGTTTTTTTTACATTCCGCTCGGAAAGTCGATAAAGACGCCGGCGACGCCTTTTTCTTCCTTTAATTTCTTCATTACAAGCTGGACGCCGACGGTTTCGGTGTTGTAGTGGCCGCCGGCGATTACGTTGAGTTTTTCTTCCTTAATAGGGTTGTAGTCGCAGTGGCCGATTTCGCCTGTGATGTAGCAGTCAAGGCCTTCTTTCCATGCGGCCCAATGGTCTTCTCCGCCGCCGCCGGAGACGATTCCGACGGTGGAAATTTTCTTGGGGCCAAAAGAAAGGATTTGGTTGGGCTTGGTTTTTAAAAGCGCGGCGTCGGCCAATTGCTCGATGGTCATCGGCTTTGGGAGGCGGCCCTTTACTCCGATTGTCATTCCGCGCCAGGCTGCGAAGTCCTTTGCGGCCTTAAGGCCAAGTCGCTTTGCCATGCCCCAGTTGTTTCCGGCTTCCTTGTTGGCGTCAAGGGGAATGTGGTAGCCGATTAAGGCCATGTCGTTTTTGATAAAGGCCGCCACGCGCTGGTAGTGGAGGTCGGTCATAATTTCGCAGCCGCCCCAGTAAAGGCCGTGGTGTACGAACAAAACGTCGCAGCCTTGGCGGGCCGCTTCGAGGGCGGTGTCCAGGCTTGCGTCAACGGCAAAGGCGACTTTCTTTATTTTCTTTTTGTCGGGAGCGGAGTTTTGGATTTGGATTCCGTTCCTGCTGGGGTCCGCCTCGTAGTTTTCTTTTTTAAGGAACGAGTTGAAATACGCGTCAAGTTCGTAAAGGGTCATATCGGTTCTCCTATTAATTGCCGCTGCCGTGGCTTTTATAGCAAAAGCGTTCAAGCTCTTTTATTGTTTGAGTGGCGCACCAGCTGGGCTCAAAAGACGTTTTGTCGCGTTTTTTTCCAAGGAAAAGCCAAGAAAAAATCGGATTTGTCTGCGCCACAAAGCCGTAGCCCGGCGTGGTGTATTCCTTGATTGACTGCAAGTTCAAAAAATGCGAGCCGGGGAAAATCTTTTGCAGCTTTGATTCGGGCAAAAAGGCGCTTGCGTCGCCTGCCGCAAAAATTTTTTTGCCGGGATAGCGTTCCGCCGCGATCTTCGCCAAGGCTTTGTAAGAGCTTTCGTAAATCGGGCGAAAGACTTTTCTTCTTGGCTCGCGTTCCATTTGTTTTTTTATGCCCTCGCTTCCGCCCAAGGAAAAGGCGTCCCAAATCAATGAAAAACGGCGGAAGAATTTTGTGTTTCCCAGTTCCGGCTTGTACATGTCGGCCGCCAAAACAGTCCAGCCGCGCCTTGCCAAAAGAATGAAGTACGGCTCGTAGGCAAGCGCTTCCGCCAGCACGTCGGGAACAAAGACCAGGACCGCGTCTTGCTGCGCGTCAGGAGCGGTGTTTGAAAAAGTGTACAAAGTGAAATTTCTTCTGTCCTGGATCCGTTCCGCTTTTTTTAATTCCGAAAATTCGTCTCCGATTGGAGCGGAAAAGAATTCCCTTTCCACGTCAACGTTGTAGCGGCGGGTTTGAAGGCGGATGGGCCTTCCTGTTATTTCTATGCAGAGGAGAAAAATTGTTGCGATTAAAAGAATGACGGAAGTGATAAAGAATTTTAGGCTGTAGGAGTCTACAAAAAGCTTTTGAGAAAATCGCACCAAACTGCGGTAGTTTACAATCGCGCAAAGCAAGCTTAACGCCAAAATCGCGATGTTGGCCGACCTAAGGCCCCAAGCGAACGCCGACAAAATTGTAGTCAAAACGCTAAAAGGCCCCAAAAGGCTAAGCGCGTCAATTCTTGTGCGCCGTGTCCAAAACACGCGGGCGTTCAACACAAGCAGCATGCTAAGCGCGAGAATTTCCCCAGTCCAAGGAGTAAGAATTTCCATAGGATGTTTATTGTATCATAAAACCGCGCGAATTGGAAGGGCGGGGCTTTTTAGCCTTTGATTAAATTTTTTGCGAATTTTTTTCCGCCTTATCACTAAATGATAGTCGGCTTTGTTAAAATATAAGTGAAACAAGGGGGAAAATATGTCCGCAAGAATCGAAACAAAAATGCTTTTGAAGATTTTGGAAGAAACGCCTGCCAGTCAAAACATCATGCTTATGGGAAAGCACGGCATCGGAAAGTCGCAAATTTTGGAGGACTTTTACGGAAAGCAAGGCTGCAAGGTCGTGACGCTATTTTTGGGCCAGATGAGCGATCCCGGAGACTTGATTGGCATTCCGCGCAAGAACGAGGCGACCGGCCACACGGAATTCATGCCGCCGTATTGGTTCCCGACCGACGACACGCCAGTCGTTTTGTTTTTGGACGAGTTGAACCGAGCCAGACCGGAGGTTTTGCAAACGATTATGGACTTGGCCTTGAACCGAAAGCTTGCCGGCCGGTCGCTCCCCAAGGGCAGCCGAATAATCTCCGCGGTAAACTGCGGCGAGGAATACCAGCTGACCGACTTGGACCCGGCGCTGGTAAGCCGCTTTAACATTTACGAATTTGTTCCCAGCGTCCAGGACTGGCTTGTGTGGGCCAACCAAAACGGAATCGACGAGCGCATAGTGAATTACATCTCGGCTACCCCAAACGCCTTGGACAACCAAGCCGCCGTTGAGGATTTGGACAACTTGGAAAAGACGCCCGACCGCCGCGCTTGGGTCCGTGTCTCGGAAATCATAAGCGCAAAGCCGCAATTGACCAACGAAGATAAAACTATGGTCGCGGGAATTGTCGGCGGCCTTGGAGCCAGCCGCTTTTTTGACTTTTTGGACAAGAATCATCTTTTGACCGCAAAAGAGCTTTTGCACGGCGACTTTGAGAAGAATCGCGTAAAGTTGAGAACCTACGGAACGCCGCAGTTTGCCACAATCAACGACGCGATTTTCGTTTACCTAGAAAGCGCCAAATACTCAGACGATGACAAGAGAGCGATGTCAAAAAATCTTTCGGCCTACTTTGCCTTTCTTGAGCAGGAAAAGGAGCGCGAGGCGATGGCGCATTTTGCCAACATGTTCAGCGGAACATCGTATCCAAACGCGCTTGTGTTCATCATCAGCGACTGTCCCGACTTGTACTCAAAGATGACAAAGTTTGTCGCCGAGATTCGTTAGCCCGCGCGTTTGGAGGAAGCCATGTCTGTAAAGGAAGCGATTGGCCGCGTCGTTAACAAATGGTTTTTGTACGAGCCGCTAATCTTCAACGTTTATTGCACTCACAAGCTGGAAGAAAATCCGGAGATAAAGACGCCCTTTAGAACCGGAAAGCGGCGCATCGAATACAATCCCGCCCTTCTGCAAAACCGTTCCGACAGCGAAATTGAGGCCGCCTTGTTTACGGAAGTGGCGAGAATCCTTTTAAAGCACCCCTACCAGCGCGTTCCGCAAAACCCAAACCGCGCCGCCTTAAAGACCGCGAGCGACGTCACGCTCCGCGAGCATTGTTTGCATGACAACAATAAACTTCATGACGCCGCGCATTATAATTTGACCCCGCGGCTAAGCTACGAGGAGTATTACAAAAAGCTTTATTACATTTGCCCAAATTTTTGCGGCGGCCCTGGGCAAGACGAAAGTTCCAGCCTTGCTCCCTCGTTAAAAGACGGCGAGACCTGGGAATACGAAGCGGCGGCCAACGCCTCGGAACTTTGGGACGAGGACGAAGAGATGGCGGACGGCGTGAACCAACAAATATTGAAGGCCCAACAGGCAAACCAATGGGGAAGCCTTAGCGGAAGCTTCAAGGAGACCGTGACCGCATCGCTTAAAATTCCGATGGACTACAGAAGAATTCTTTCGCAGTTCAGGGCCTGCATAATAAGCCAAAGGCGAAAGCTTACGCGCATGAAGCCCAGCCGCCGCTACGACTTTGATTACATGGGAAGCAAGTTTGAGCCAAAGACCCGCCTCTTGGTCGCCGTTGACGTAAGCGGCTCCATCGGCTCGGACGACTTGCAAAACTTTTTTTCTATTATAAACCGTTTTTTTTCTTACGGGGTGGAATCGGTTCATGTAATAGCCTTTGACTCGGAGATTAAGCAAGAGTTTGAGTTAAAGAAGGCGGCAAAGAGCGTTCAGGTTGTTGGCCGCGGCGGAACGAATTTTCAATGCGCCATTGACTATTACGAAAGCCATCCTGAGTATCAAGGAATGATAATTTTTACCGATGGATACGCGGATGTTCCAAAGATCACGAGGCCTAAGCAAGTTCTTTGGATTCTCACAGGAAAAGACCAGTACGAATGTGCGCTTGATTGGATAAAAAAATTGCCGTCAAGCAAGGCGACATGGATTCCCAGGGTGGGAAGGAGAGGTGAGGAATTTTAATTAAATGAAGAATGAAGTTTTTTCCAGAAAAATGAACAAACTCCTAGCCGCAATATGCAGATCCGATGTGATTATAAAAAACGGACGAGAACATCTGGTTTGCCTCTATTACGACAAAGAGAATTTTGACGCTCCCATTGTTCTGTTAAAGGCTTCAAATCAATTCAACGATTATTTTTTGAGGGTCGCGCATTCTTTATGCATTTCTTGTATAGATGAAAGGGAGCTTGCAAAAAATTTGTTTGACGACTCTGAAGAAGGAAAGCTCATTCCAGAAAAGTACATAAAACCGATTTTAGAAATTTATTCCTACTTGCCTAGCTTTTTTTGCGTAAATAAAATGCTTAAATTTAACGAGGAGCTGCGCTACGGCTCTTTATTGAATCTGCAAGAACTGGAAAATTATGTTTGCAAAGGGGCGGAAATAGAGTTCTTTAAGAAAAGAAAAGGGTCTGATAAAACATTTCTTGATGATTATGAAATCCTTGCGCTCGTTGAAGAACAATTGAAAACTTTGGCGGATGAATATTTTTTGAGCTTAAAGGTGACAGACACTTCCTTTGAAAGCCGAGAATTTTTCATTGCCTATTTTCCTGTCTCAGACGAACCAATGTATATTTTTTGGCAAACATTTACAGTTTGTTTGGCGGAAAGAAAAATTTATGTAGGCGGCAAGATTAGATTCCGCGCGTTTGAAATTGAAGAGGTTGGCCTTGCGCTTGATTATTACAAGGCATTATTTGAACGGTGCGATGAAAAATTGCGCAAAGACGCGCAAAAAATTTACAAAAAATTTGAAATAACCTTTAGAAGTTACGATATCGCGCAAAACACAGTCAAAATAATGCTTGATTTAAACAAAAAGAACGCGGGAATCGAATATACTTTTTATAGTGATAAATTGGTAATGATAATCTACTTGAAGAAAATAACCGACGAGGAAAAAACAAGAAAATACAAAGTTGTCATAACTTACAACGCTTTTATGCGCAACCCAACGGCTTTTAAGGAATTTATTGCAAATCCTCAGCCAATGACAACATATAATTTTTGGTGCAGAGAAACAATTCTCGGCCAATAGGAAATTTATTAAATTCCGCGCAAAATATGCAAAAAATTTTTACGCTATGCGTCGCTTTGCTCCGCTTAGCGAGAAGAAATTTATCGAATTCTGCGCAAAATGCGCAGACACTATCACTCCTTGATAGTCTAACCGTTTAATATTATAGTTGTAAACAGGAGAATTGCGATGGCAAAAAAGAGCGTGAAAAAGCAATTTTTGAACGGTTACGAAAGAATCTTGAAAATCGACTATATGATTTCCCACATGCATTATCCCAGCGTTGAGGATTTCGCTCGGGAGACGGAAGCGTCGGTTCCGACAATAAACCGCGATTTGCGCGACCTGCGGCTAAAGTTTGGAGCGGAGGACATTTTGCAATACGATAGAACGGAGAAAGGCTTTTATTACACGCGGCCTTCGTTCCGCATTCCCGCGATGCTCAGTTCCGAAAAGCAAATCATTTCTGCGCGCCTTATGGCCAATCTTTTAAAGCTGATAAAGAACACGCCGATTTACAAACAAGCGATAGAAGTTTTCGCTTCGCTTTCCGACAACATCGACGAGGATTCAAAGTTAAAGTCAAAAAAGCTTTCAAACCGCATTTTGTTTTTAGGAATGGATCCGGTAAAAATCGACGACGAGGTTTGGGAAAAATTGGAAAGCGCGATGGCCGGCAACAACTACGTTCGCTTTAAGTATCGCGGCTATGACACCGACTTTGTGGTTCAGCCCTGGCAGCTTATTTACAGCCAGGGAATGTGGAGCCTGTACGCCTACAACCAAAGGCAAGAAGTGAAGGAAGTACGCTTTTACAACTTGCCCGACATTCACAAGCTTGAAATCGATCCGCGAACTTTTGAGCTGCCAAAGGACTTTGAATACACAAAGCGCGCCAAAGGGAATTTCCGCCGCTACATTGGAAAAGAAACCTTGCGCTGCAAAATCAAAATCACTTCGCAAAAAACGCTGGACTACATCAAAACTTACAAATGGACTGACGACCAAAAGTTTGAGCCGCAGCCCGACGGAACGACAATAATGACCTTTACAAGCAACCAAGACTACCCGATTCTTGGCTGGCTTTTAAGCCATGGCATGTACGCCCAACCCCTTGAGCCAAAATGGCTAGTTGACGAGTGGGAGAAAAATGTACGAGGCATGGCGCGGGGGATGAGGGAGAGGTAAAAGTTTGCGTGATTGGGAATTTGGTGGTAGAATGGAGAGTATGGAGGAAAACAATATGGAATTGTATAAGGATAAAAAAAGTCTAAATCGTAGGAATGAGACGGCTTATAAGAAGTATTTAAAAGAAATAGCCTCTTTTATTAAGGAGTACAGATCTAATGAAAGATATTTAAAGAATGTTTTATTAAAAGGCATTGAAGCCGCAAGAGAACATAAAGCAAATCATTTAATGTGTGATAGAAAACTAAGTGATTCGGATAGAATAACCGAAAAAAGAATTTGCCGATGTATGTTTTACTATAATAAAGATGCTGACAAATGTCGTGCTTGTAAGCAAGTTCAAAAATGGAGAAATATTGGAACTTTAAGTATAGACGATTATGAGTATCCTACAGATCATGTGATACCGCGTGTCGGTGGTATGGATTTGATTCTTGGCAACAAATATGCGTGTGAAGTAAAACCCCAAAATAGCAATGAAACTTTGACAAGAATGTTCGCGGAAATACTTACATACACACAGGATTGTAAAGAAAAGTATAAACCAGCGATTTGTTTTTTTCCTGGAAGTAAACAAATGAAAGATTATATAAAGTACAAAGATAATGATGATTTTAAATATATATCAACTTTTATTGAAATATTCTTTTTTAATATCGTTAATAAAAAAGGCAATGTAATCGAATTTGAAATAAAACCTATAAAAATGTTTAAGGAATTTATATGAAAAAAATGCAACTTCTCGTTGAATTAAAACAAAATTTTTCTATGCCTAATTCTATGTATCTCGATGACTATCATCTAAATACTATAGAATCAAACCTTTTCTTCAAACCGCATGATAAAATCGACATACGTGCAAACGCACTACGTTCTTCTGCGGCAATGATTTATAATACGATTGGTCCAAACAGCATTGTTTTTGATGGGAAACTTTATTCAAAAATAGAATATGAAAGAAAATTTCCCGCATTGAATAACAATGATAAGCCAGACCATGACCATGCAGCTCAGCTTGATGTTTCAATGATGAGCGAAGATGAGACGGATTTAGTTTTGGTTGAAGCTAAGATGCTTGAATGGTTGGAGAACCCCAAATCGATGAGCGTTGCTTATCTTTCTCCAAGATGTTATCTAACAGAAACGGGCAATGCCGTGCCTCATTTCATTGAATCTTTCAGAAGTTTGAAATCATGTCCAGAGTTGAAAGATCCAAAAGATGGAACAAGAATTCTTCCCTATTATCGGATATACGACGCAATTCAAATGAATATTCATATTCTTGGTATATATAATTATTGCGCGCAAAAAAAAGAAAAGATTCCTCCAAAAATTCGTTTGCTAAATGTTGTTTGGGATTACGATGAAGCTGAAGAGTATCAAATGGAAGAACGGGAAGGGAAAGAATATGTTGTCTTTGCAAATGTAACGTTCCGAAACCTTTTCAAACAACTTGGCGTTGATTTTTCTGTAGAATATGTTCCTTATTCAGAATTCTTAAAGCGCGTTGATTGGTCAAATGATATGGAACACAGAAAATATTTGAAGCGATATGAGGTGTAAAAAATCATAAAATATTTTTTTTCCTATCACTCCTTGATAGTCTAACCTGTTATTATTATAGGTGACAAAGGAGGATTTGACCTATGAAGAAGATTTGTTTTGTCCAAGTGGACGTAAAAAAACGTTTTGTTGAGGCCATTGAAAGCCAAAACAAAAGAGAATTCAAGCGCCTGTATGCCGCCGCTATGAAGCCTGTAGAGCGTTTTGGTTATAAAAGAAAGAATATGTATCTCCAAGATCTTGAATGGGATTTATACTCTAAGCTTGAAATGTTCAAATTTCTTAACGATGACGCCATTTTGCCAAAGGTTTTGCCGTTGTTAAAGTAGGCAAGCCGTTTTGCGCAAAATTCCGCCTTGTATCACTGGGTGATATTCTCGTTCGCTATTATTAAGGCGAAGGAGAATGTTATGGCGGAAATAAAATATTTTGTCGGAAAGGAAGCCAATTCTATGTACGAAAGAATTGGCGGGAAAAGAGAAAAAGCGCTGGAGTTGTTTGACTATAATACTGAGGATGAAATCTTGGATTATTTTTGCAAGGCGAAAAATCCTGAAAAAATAAATTACGTTCCAATCTTAAAATTTTGGCGCCAACAAAATTGCGTCGAGAGCGTTCAAGAAAAACTTAAAGTCGGAAATATAGACGAGATTCATTTTGACTTTACAGACAAATTTAAGAAAGACGTGACTAATATATGTGGTCTTTGCGCCAATACCGATGTTCTTTGCGTGGGCAAGGACTTTAGAATCTCCGTTGAGGGCCGGCTTAAAGGAAGCGTTTGTCCAACAATAAAAGAAATGAAAATCGGCCGGATTGCGATAGTCCAAAAAATTGTGGAATCTTGGTTGGACGCTGTTCAAGGTTTTTGCAAACCAAATCTTGCAAGGCTTGACGATTTGCCGTTCAAGTTTTTGTTGCGGATTGTTGACGCATGCGTTAACAATTCTGGAAGTGCGATTGTTTTGCATCAGTTTTTTTGTGAGAAAGATTTTGACATTCGCGGCTGGCTGGAACGAGCGCGGATTTGGAAAACCATCATAAATCCTAACGAACGCCTTTCCTTTTGCGCGCAGGCTATTCCAGTCGCCGGCGTGGATACGGATTTTTCTACCAATGATTTTGTAAAGAAGCTCAAGCTGACCGCGCTGTTGGTTGACGCCAAAGACGGATTTAATGAGATATATTTTGTGCCGTAAAACTTGTTGTCGCTAGAATTATGCGCTATAATAGTATGCAAAGGAAAAAGCTATGACCCAAAAGGACGATTTGTTTTTAATACAAGTGCGGCTCTTCCGCCAAGCGCAAAGCAAGTGGAATCTTGACGCGCAAAAATGCAGCGACTTGTTCAACAAATACAAGGTGTATGACTATATAAAAACTTGCTACGGCTTTTTTCATGTCCAAGGCGACGATGCAAACCTTGAAGACATTGGAAAGTATTTGAAGCATGAGGGGGCAAAAATATGATTCTTCAAAACGGAATAGAACTCTATCACGCCAGTTATACAGCTGTTGAAAACATAGATTTGTCTCGCTGCTCCGCAGGAAAGGATTTTGGCAAGGGCTTTTATCTTACGACAAGCTATGAGCAAGCCAAGCGTTTTGTAAAGACTTCGTTGGCCAAAGCGATAAAAAACGGCATAGAAGAAGTTCAAGAGAACGTTGGATATATTTCAATGTTCAAGTTCAATGGGGTTGAGGGCAAAAAAATCTCTTATTTTGAGTTTTCGGGTCCTGACGCGCAATGGCTTCATTGCGTTGCCGGGCATAGAAAAGTCGGAATGTTCCAAAAAGAGCTTGAAGAGTGGAAAAAATATGACATACTGGCTGGAAAGATTGCGAACGACTCAACCAACCAAGTTCTCACGGCGTACATGAATGGATTTTACGGTGAAATCGGTTCGGACGACGCGGACGAAACCGCGATAAAATTTTTGCTTCCGAACAAGCTGGCCGACCAGATTTGTTTTAGAACTCAAAAGGCGGTAAAATGTCTTTCGTTTGAAGGCTGTAAAACTATAAAAATTGCGGGACGATAAAGATGAAGCAAAGCAAATACGAATTTGGAATGGAACTTTTGGCCGCGATGACCGCCTCGGTGATAGCCAAACGCCAAGGCATTTCTAGAATCCGCGCGTTTGATAAATTCATAAAATCCGAAACCGCCCAAATGCTATTTGACGAATCAACCGGCCTTTGGCTCAACGGCCCCGACTACCTTGCCGACGAATACAAACGCGAAATGTATTACAAACGCACAGGAAAGTTTTTGGGGTGGAGATGAGAATGTGAGTGAAGTATTGGACTTGAAAAAACTATTAATAATTGCTAGGCTTTACTAGGATTCTTTTTGAATAAAATATTATGAAACGGTGGAGTAAAAATGGGTGTTTTAGATGATTTGACTGAGAAGTATTATCAGAAATTTGTTTCACTTCCCACAGGCAATCCAATTGTAAGACAGAATCAAAAGAATGATGCATTTGAATTAGTGGTCCTGGAAACTCTTTATGGAACTGAAAAGGAAATTAATATTGAAAAATATTCAGGTTCAGATATAGGAAAGCTTACAAAATTTATTGTCCCTCCTCCGGATGAAGGAATTGATATTATTATTCAACATGAGGATATTGATAGTTGCAGTTATGATTTTGTACAGGTGAAAAACTCTGAACTAACCCCAATTGAACTTCAAAAAGAAATTCATTATATGGAAGATTCGATAAATAAGTATTTGTCAAATCCCAAGAAAGTAAATGATAATCTGAAAACTGTCTTGTCTGCAACTGATTTTAGCAAAGACGATAAAAACAATTGCAGGTTTTTACTTGTTCATCGCGGCACGGCTAATTATTTTAAAGACCAGAAAGAAAATGAACAAATAATAACTGGAACTGAACTTGAAATTGTTAGAAATAGTATGGATAAAACTATTCCGAAAGTTCCATATGAAGAATTATCTTCTGATAGTTTTACAAATTTTATTGAATATGATAAGTCATCTAGTGAGCCTGCGATAATTTTCAATCTCTGCGGATATGATTTAGCAAACCTTGCTTTGAAATATACAAATACAACTCTCGGGCGTAATATTTTGTTTGGCCAAAACTTAAGAGAGTCTCTTTCTAAATCAAAAACATACGATGGCATGGCTAACACTATTCGCAATGAACCTGAGCGTTTCTGGTTTTATAATAATGGTGTAACAATTGTTGTTGAGGATTATGATGCAAAGAGAAAGGATGGTAATGAGGTTGACAGTGTTATTTTAAAAAATTTCTCAATCATCAATGGAGCTCAAACCACTAGTGCTTTGGGGCGATTCTTGAAAGACGCTATACTTAATAACGATCAAAAAGATATTGAAAAAATAAAAAACGTCTTTGTTCTTGCCCGTGTTTTAAAGGTTAATGACCGTGAATTTGGTTCACGTATTGCTATTTATAACAACACTCAGAATCCTATTACAACTCGTGATATGGCATCAAATAGGGAAGAGCAATTGCAGCTTTCTAACGGTTTGTTAAAACAGACGCCTCATATTTACATTGAAATAAGAAGAGGTTTGCATGCTCCTGCTGATGTAAAATTTTATAAGCACCAGATGACTACAAATGAAGAAATTGCGCAATTATCATATGCTGGTTTTATGAAAGACCCATTCACCGCAAAAGATAAAAAGACTTCTTTGTTTGATATTGATTATAAACAAACTGAATATCTTGTTAATGAGTATTATCATAAGATATTTAATAATGACCAATTTAACAATGGATTAGGGGTTTTGTTTACAAAAAAGCCTGAGGAAATAGACGAAATCCTTTTTGCTCATTATTTATATAAAGAAAGCAAAAAGAATTTAATTAAAATTTATAAAGAACGAATAAAGAAGTCAGAAGTAAAAGGTAATACAGAAGATATTTTGGATTATCAAAGGATTATTGCGATTAGCAATATTTGTGTTTTTTATTGCATTGATTATTACTATAGTTTGAGAGATGCATATTTTGATTCTGAAATAAAAACTTTCAAGTATGATAAATTTTATAATGAAAAAAGTGAACAAAACAAACTTATAGAAAAGTTTAGAGATGTATTCCTTATGGGAACTGTGAAGATAATAAAAGATTTGGCAATGAGTTCTTCTAATCTTAATACATGGATTCGTGATAGAAAAAGTACGGAACTGTTTAATAAAAAGGTAAAAGATACTATATTGCTGGATTTATCTGTAGAAGAATCATTTAATGATTTTATGAATATGATTTAATATTCTTCTATATCTACGTTAGGGATTGTAGCGGCGGCGTGTAGCCGTTCCGAAGCACAGCGTAGGAATGAAGCGATAGCGTAACCGCGAAAAGCCCGACCCTGCCGGCGGACAGCCGACAGGGGAACGCCCCCAAAAAATACATCCATTTCCCCCTCATAATCTCACAATATGACACTCCGCTCCTGTATAATTAGGAGCATGAATAGAATTAATTTTTTCCTTGGATGCTTTGTTCCGTTTGTTGTTTTGGCTTTGGCGCTTAAGGCGGTTTCTGGTTCGATTCCTGTTTTAAGCGTTGAGATTTTAATGGTCTTTGACATTCTTTTTGCGCTTGCGTTGCTTTTTGCAAAAATTTTCTGCAAGCAAAAATTGTTAAAGCGTTTTCCAACTCTGATAAATTGCTTTTGCGCGTTCACATTTGTGGTCGCGGTTGCCGTTGCAAAAATATCATTGAGCGTGGGGCGCGTAGAAGGACAAATGACGATTGTTGAAATTGTCGGAGAATGGATTTGCAAAGGGGACAACGTTGGCAGATTTATTGTCGCCTTAAGTTTTATTGTGTTCATTTTGTTTTCTTTTAAACCCTTCATAATGGACATAAACGAAGAGGCGGAAAAAGCATGGAGGGGGCAGTATGACAAGATTTTTGAAATCGACCAAAAGTTTCGTAAAAATCTAATCTATGAATCTGAAGCAAAATCCCAAAAAGATGCCATTAAATCCAATGTTGATCGTTGTTGCAACATTGCAAAGGCTGCAAAAATGTTTATGCTGGCCATAAATATTTTTGCCTTCTTGCTGCTTGTCAATGTCGCCGGAGGAACGGCAGTCGGCGTCCTTGATTTTGGCATGACATGGCAGGAATCGTTCAATCACTATGCGATGATTTTTACCGGTTATTCGGTTGTGTTTGCTGTTCCCCTAATAATAGTCTCCGTGGCGTTTAATGTTAATAATAAATAAATCAACCTTTAGCCCCAATTAATCCCTTGCATTGGGGTTAATTGGCCTTGGACCTTTTCCGTTCTTTGCGCGCTTTTCTGTTCTTTGCCTTCAAATCCTGCCACATTGCGACGGCGATTTGCAGCATGATTGTTTTGTGGGTTTTCATCAGGTTTGCAAGCGCGCTCTTTGCGTTTTTAGGGTCTGGCTCCGGTTCTCGGTCGGGGTCAAATTTCCCGTAAGCGCGAATAAATTCTTTGTACGCCTTTTCCGCTTTGACTTGAAATTGGTGAATTTCCCTTCTTTGCTTTCCCATAAACACCTCCTGCGTAATTTTCTTTTATTTTAGCGCATGGCTCTCTCATAAAATGAGACTCGCGCGCGCTATATTTGGTTGCAAGAAAAGGGGGCTGACTATGATGACAACAAACAAGGACACAATTCTTTCTAAGATTATCGCGATTTCGGAAAAACTTGAGGGCGGGAAATTGGCGGAAAATACGCTGGAGTCTTGCCGCGAGGAAATCGATTGCCTTGCAAAATATCTTGGAACGGACGAAAACCAAGCCGTTTTGTTCGCGCTTGTTTTTGCCCTTCAAAACCAAAAGCAGCAGGCCGTAAGTTTGAGCGACATCGCCGAATTTCTTGACTATTCTTTTTTACGCATTCTTGAGTTTAGGAGGGACATCGATTCGCTTGAAGGAATGGGCCTTGTTTGCATGAATGGCAGCGATGAAGGAAGGCGTTCCGAACGAGGCGGCTATAAAATAACGCAAACGGTTTTGAACAATGTAATTTGCGATGAGCCTGTCGTCATTTTTAAGGAAAAAGAGTCTGCTTCGACTGAATCCATATTGAGCGACATCTTTGAATTAATTTTTGATTATAGCAAAGACAATCTTACTCCTCTTGAATACAAACGCCAAATTATGGATATAGAAGCTCGACGCAGGGAAAATGAAGCGATAAAAAATTTAACAAGCCTTTTTCCTGACGACTTTGACTCGCGCGCGATTCTTTATTATGTATGCCACACGTTGCTGCATGGCGACGAATTGCTTCATTGCCGCTCTCGCGGCCCAACTGTTGAAAGCGCTATTTTTGAGGCGCTTCCTTTTAAGTCACGCTTTAGCCGCAAGGCAAGCATGAGGAACGAAAAGGACATCCTGTTCACAAAAGGGCTGATTACAAAAAGATATATTGACAGCGGAGAATGGTATCGCGGGAGCGAGCAAAAATTAAAGCAGTATGTCTTTACGCAGGACGGTATAAAGGCCGTTTTTGGAAACGCGGCTGAAAAATATTTATCGTCAAATTCCTGCATGAGCGAAATTGACATGACAATGAACGTTTTGACGGAATTTGGAGAAGTGTATGAAGATCACGAAATGAAGCAATTTGAAAAGCGCGACAGATTGGGAGAAATTGAAAAAAAATCTGCGCATCTTCCTCTCTTTGAAAAGGCAAAAAAAATCATTGCAAATCAAAACCATCGCTTTTTCCTGTATGACTGCGCCAAAGATTTTTCACTCGGCGAAGAAAGCGGCCTTACTAGGACGCTCAATGATTTGTACAAGCACGACGCGACGTACTTTAAGGAGCTTAGGGCTATGCTTGATGAAGAACATCCGCTTGTAAAGGACAGCTTTATCGAAATCGAAAAGGACGAGGTTGTTGAAAAGTCCACGGCGACAATCACCGACAAAACAATAGAGCTTATTTACGGTGACAACGCTGACTTGTACAAAAAGAAAGTCGTTGACAAAAACATCATCGAGCCGGAAAAGATAAAGGAAAAAGAGCTTTTCTATTCCGAGCAAGTGGAACGGCAAATCGACACGATTGCGCAAAGCCTCGCTTCTAACAACCTTGAGGCCATGCAGGAACGGCTTGCCGAGAAAGGCCTTCCCGGCGGAGTTGCGGCCATTTTGTATGGCGCTCCCGGAACCGGCAAAACCGAAAGCGTTTATCAAATCGCCAAAAAAACAAACCGCAAAATTCTTCACGTTGACATCGCGGAGTCAAAGTCGATGTGGTTTGGCGAAAGCGAAAAAAAAATCAAAAAGATTTTCACCAACTACCGTTCCCTCTGCAAAAATTGCAAGAGCCATAATGAAAACGTTCCGATACTTTTGTTCAACGAAGCGGACGCCCTCATTTCAAAACGCAAGGACGTTACAAAAGGAAACTGCGCGCAAACGGAAAACGCGATTCAAAACATCCTCTTGGAAGAGTTGGAAAAACTTGACGGCATTGTGATCGCCACGACCAACTTGTGCGACAACATGGACAAGGCCTTTGAGCGCCGCTTTTTGTTCAAGGTAAAATTTGAAAAGCCCAGCCTTGAGGCAAGGACAAAAATCTGGCAAAGCAAAATGCCCGACTTGCCGAAAGATCTGGCGAAGGAACTCGCGGACCGCTTTGACTTTAGCGGCGGCGAGATTGACAACATCGTCCGCAAATGCGAGATGAATGAAGTGATAAAGGGAAAGCGCCCTTCCCGCGACGAGCTTTT
>JBGUQT010000081.1:0-32870 GCA_045131275.1 Treponema sp. | reverse complement strand
GCGCCTTACCGTGCAGGGCTTGGGCTATTCCAACCGCGCGATAATTTCCGGCGTGATAGAAATGCTGGCCCGTATTTTTGTAAGCTTTGTATTGGTTCCGACGATGGGCTGGAACGCGATTTGCTTTTGCGACCAAGCCGCGTGGGTCAGCGCCACCTTCTTTATTTTTTCGTACAGCCTTTATCTAATCGGACGCTTGCAAAAAGAGGCGCGATAAGGACAAAGTTTCCGCGCAAAAAGTCGATTTTGACGGGCTTTCCAAGTCGCGCCCATTCTTCTTTTATTGTGTTGCTTACGCTGGGCATTCCGTTTTTTCTAAAGAGTGAGCTTTCCCATTCAAGTCCTTGGGAGCGGATTTTTCCGCCGCGATTTTTTCCAAAGGCGCGGGCGACAGAGATTGCGTCGCCGGTTTTTAGGCCGCTTATTTCAAACGAAGTTTTTTCCGCCTTGTACAAAACCTGCTCGCCGCAAAGCCAGGCGTCCGGCGCGATTTTTGTTCCAAACAAATTGTAGATTGACAAAAAGTGGTCGGGCCTGCCGCCCGCGCCGCCAATTAAGGTGACGAAAGCCTTTTGTTTGCAAGCCCAAGATTTGCCGCCGAAAAGGCGGGGCGCTTTTTGGCCTTGCGACAGTTCTTTGTTTCGCTCAAAGTCATGGGCGCGTTTTAGCGCAAGCTCTGTGTCGGTGTCGTCCTTGTAGGAAGGGGAGCGTTCTATTATCGCCGGGTCGCATTCGTCCAAAAGTTTTTTGTCGCTTATAGAATCAAAGTCGCCCAAAACAAGGCTTGGCGCAAAGTCGTAGAGGGCTTCAAAATGTTTTTGGTAGGCGCGGAGCGTTTCAAGCCCTGAGTCGGCGGCGATTACCGCGTCCGGCTTTTGTCCGTCGGCCAAAATGCTTTTAAAGTAGGCCGCCGCCCCGCTTGGTTCTGGCGCCTCTCCGCCTGTGAACACGATTATTTGCATGTCATAATACTACCACAAAATTACGAAAAATGATATAGTAATTTTTGGAAACGACGCGATGCAAAAAATAAAGATTCCGACAGAACTGCAAAGAATGAATTCTCTCTTTGAGGCGGCGGGCTTTGAGGCTTACCTTGTTGGCGGAGCCGTCCGCGACGAGTTTATGGGAAAGGGCGCCCACGATTGGGACGTGGCCACCAACGCCAAGCCTCAAGAAGTCATAAAAATTTTCCATCGCGTAATACCGACCGGAATCAAGCATGGAACCGTCACCGTTCACTTTATGAAGCAATCGATAGAAGTGACCACTTTCCGCACCGAAAGCGATTACTCCGACGGCCGCCACCCCGACAAGGTTGAGTACGCGGGCCATATAGAAGAAGACCTTAGCCGCCGCGACTTTACGATGAACGCGATGGCGGCAAGCCTTAAGGACGGCCGCATCGTTGACCCTTACGGCGGAGCGGAAGACATACAAAAAAAGACGATCCGCGCGGTTGGCCAGCCAGTAGAGCGCTTTATGGAAGACGGCCTCCGCCCGGTGCGCGCCGTCCGCTTTGCCTCGCAGCTTGGCTTTAAGATAGAAGAGAATACTTGGGCCGCGATTTTGCGCGAGGACATTCTAAAAAAATCGGCCGGCATTTCGTTGGAGCGCTTTAGGGACGAGTTTTGCAAAATTCTTTTGTCGCCCGTTCCGTCCGTCGGCCTAAAGCTTTTGGAAGAAAGCGGCTTGTTAAAAATTTTTGTCCCGGAATTGTTGGAGGGCCGCGGCTGCGTTCAAAGCGACGAGCGGGGCTTTCATAACTTTGACGTTTTGGACCACAACTTTTACGCCTGCGACGGCGCCGTCTTGCGCGGCGATTCTAGGGCTTGCGAGCAATCTGCTTCTGGCGGCGATTCTTCGTCTTGCGAACAGCCTCCGTCCGACAGCCTCTTGATTTTGCGCTTGGCCGCGCTATTTCACGACGTTGCAAAGCCTTCCTGCAAACGCGTCGATGGCGGTCCGCAGTCTTTGGCTTGCAACCAATCTTCGGCTGGCGGCAAAATCACTTTTTACAAGCACGACGAAATCGGTGCGAAGGCGACAAAGGCGATTCTCACCAGACTAAAGTTCTCTAACGCGCAAATCGACGCGGTTTGCCATTTGATTAAGGAGCACATGTTCAACTACGAAAGCTCTTGGTCCGACGCCGCCGTTCGCCGCTTTGTCCAGCGGGTGGGCGCGCAAAACATCGACGCGCTCTTTGATTTGCGACTTGCCGACATTTACGGAATGAAGCGCGTCGAGGTCCGCCTGCACGACACGGCGGTTTGCGGAAAGCTTTTGGAATTGCGCGAGAGGGTTGACGGCGTTCTAAGCCAAAAAAGCGCGATGAGCCTAAAGGACTTGGCGGTAAACGGCGGCGACTTGATCAAGGCCGGCATTCCCGCCGGAAAAAAACTTGGCGCTGTCCTTAACGAGCTATTTGAGGCCGTCACCGACGATCCTGCGATGAACAACCGCGACGCGCTTCTTGCGCTGGCCAAAAATCTTTGGGAAGAAAAATACAAGGGCTAGGGCCGGGCCGCCCCTTTAAGGTCTTGCCGCAAATCTTTTTTTTGCCGCCCGCTTTTTGTTTTTGCGACAGTTCTTCATCTTAAACCGTTCCTTCCGCCAAAACCAAAACCGTTCTGGCCGAAAGGGCGATCGCAACCGAAAGAATAACGCAGAATATATAGAAGATTAATGTGATTATCTTTTTTGTGAAAGTGAATTTTGACAAGATTGAGTCCAAGACCATAAAAATCGTGGCAAGAACGGCCGCGAAAATCAAAGTGATTGAAATGTAAATAAGGCTCTGCAAAATAAAGGCTTGGCTTTGGTCCAAGAATTCTTGGTTGTTTCCCGCGATGTACAAAAGCGCCAATGAAACGACCAGCATAAAGGAAAAAACGGTCATGCGGAAAAAGATTTTTTGCATCAAGTAGACAAATGGAGCCAAGCGCAATTTTGAAAATTTAATTTGCATCTTGAATTTTATACCGAATTTCCATTATAATTTCAATATGAAAAAAAGAACTTCGTTTTTTTGGTCTCTCATAATTTTGCTTGCCTTTGGCGGCTTTGTTTTTTACACAGGTTGGACACAGTTCAAAGTTGATTCAGGCAATGTGGGAATCGTTGTTTCCAAAACAAGCGGAGTGAATCCTAATCCAATCACGCACGACAAATTTTCTTGGTCTTGGGAATTCCTTTTGCCCACAAACGCCCGCGTAGTGAACTTTACTCCCAAAACTTTAAGCTTTCAAAAATCGTCTTCCGGCCTTTTGCCTAGCGGAAAGGAATACGCGAAGGTTTTTAACGGCGAGGCGGACTTTTCATATTCTTTTGACTTTTCAATTGAGGCAAAGGCCTCCATCGACGAAATTTGCGGCTTGCTAAAAGCGGGCGAAATCAAAAGCCAAGACGACTTGGAAAAAATTTTGGACCGCAAGGCCGAAAATTTCGCCAGCCTCGCCGCGCAAAAAATACTTTCGGCGGCGCTTTCTGGACAAGACGTGGATTTTTCAAAGGCCCAAAGCCTTGCCGAAGAGGCCGCAAAAGAAACTGCGGAAATTCAAGAGGTTACCTTAAAAAAGTTTTCCGTTCCTGACTTTGCCTTGTACAAAAAGGCGGCCGCCTCCTACGAAGAATACGCCAAGGCTTTAAGCGACGCCGCGGCCAAGAACGCGCAAAAAGAGGCGGAAGAAAGTTCCCGCTTTAAGACGACAATGCAAAAAATGGAAAGCCTCGGAGAGACGTTAAAAAAATACCCCGAGCTTTCGGACATGATAAAAAATTCCGACAACATCAACAAAACTTTGCAAACGATTGATTCGATAGAGTGAGTTGCGGGGAACGGAATCTGTTTATGGAAAAAAGAGTCTTTGCGGCGCGCGGCGCGATTTTTGCGGAAAACACAAAAGAGTCTATACAGGAAAAAGCCGTCAAGCTTTTTAACGCTGTCGTCGAACAAAATGGAATCGCAAGCGACGATGTCGTTTCATTGCAGTGGACCCTGACAAAAGACCTGGACTCGATGAATCCCGCCACCGCCTTGCGCCTTGGAAAGCCCTTGATTCAAGTCAACGAGATTCCGCTCTTTTGCTCGCAGGAAGCCTTTATTCAAGGCGGCAAAAGCGGCGTGATTAGAATGATGCTTACGGCTTACATGAGCCATAAGCCAATCCATATATTTTTGGACGGAGCTGAGGCCTTGCGCCCGGATATTTCAAAATGAAGATTTGGATGGTCTCCCGTGAATACGCGGGAATCGCCGAAGCCGGCGGCGTAAAAAATGTAGTTTGCTCTCTTGCCGAAGCCTTGGCGCGACTTGGGCACGACGTGGTTTGCTTTATTCCCTTTTATGGCTGTGTCACTCCCCAAAGCCTTGGAACTTTTAGGCAAAACGAATACGCCGCCGCTGTTGACTCCGCCGGCGAACGATATTTGATTTCCTATTCAAGCGGATTTTTAAACGGAGTCAAAGTGATCTTGGTCGGAGCGCAATGCTTTTGGGCCAAGCAAAACGTTTACACTTACTGCGCCGCCGACAAAGAAGTTTTTCCTGACTGCAAAATAGGCGAGGGCTATGCCGACCAGCACTTGATGAACACAGTTTTCGAAAAGGCCATCCTGGCTTACGGCGAAGAATACTGTTCCAAAAACGACTCTCCCCAAATTGTCCACTGCCACGACGCCTGCGCGGCGGCTCTTCCCGCAATTATCCAAGCGGGCAAAAAGAATTGCTTTGGAAAGACAAAATATGTCGTAACAATCCACAACGCGGGCCCTTACTACCACCACGAGTTTAAGGACGTTGACGAAGCGGAATTTTACACAGGCATAAGTCGCGACGTTTTGGAAAAGGCCAAGAACGGCGACCGCGTCGAGCCATACTTGCTTGCAAGCCTTTACGGAGTTTTGACCACGGTCTCTCCCGACTACGCAAAGGAATTGGCCGACCCAAAAAATCCCAACACTGACGGCCTTGCCCAAATATTCGCGCAAAAGAAAATTAGAATTGTAGGAATTACAAACGGCTTTGACCTTGCCCGCTACGAGCCCACAAGCGTCGAGTCGTCGCGCCTTCCATACGAGTACAATCCCGAAAAGCTTGACCTTAGCGGCAAGTACAAAACCCGCCAATACTTTTTGGAAAAGATCGCCGGCCGCGACGCCCCAGAAATTATGGGCATGCCCAAAAGCGGTTGGCTTGACCAAGAAGGCCGCGTCTTCTTTGCCTACCACGGCCGCCTTGTCCGCCAAAAGGGAATCCTTGTCCTCTTGGAAGCGGCGCGCGAATTGCTTAAAAAGGTTCCCGAAGCCCGCTTGATAATAAACGGACAGGGCGAAGAAGCCTTGCACGACCAATGCGCCGCCTTTGCCAACGAAAACCGCGGCCGCGTCGTATTTTACTACGGCTACGAAAAGGCCATGAGCAGAATGTTCACCGCCAGCGCGGACTTCGCTCCCTTGCCAAGCGAATTTGAGCCTTGCGGAACGGAAGACTTTATCGCGCAAGCCTTTGGAACGATTCCCGTCGCCCATGCGACTGGCGGCCTAAAGAAAATACTAAACGGAAAGACAGGCTTTTTGTACGAGCCGAACAGCGCCGAAAAGCTTTGTTCTGTTATGGTTGACTTGGCGCAAAAAAAGCTCAAGAACGCCAAATGCTTTGACAAGGTTATCCGCGAGGGAGCGAAAATCTTGCGGCAAAAATATACATGGAAGAGCGTCGCAAAGGAAGAGTACGAGCGTCTCTACTGGGAGCTTTTGTTCGGAAAAAATTGATAAAATATAATTTGACAGAATGATAGACTTGCGCTATAATTACAAGTTGTTAGGAGTGAGTCTATCGTTCTGAATATTATATTTGCCAAAGCGCTTGACATAGTTTGCCGAGCGCAGTATAAATTCGCAATTCGCAATTCGCAATTCGCAATTCGCAATTCGCAATTCTAGGCGCGTCCTCGCTCCCGCAATCAACAGTCAAGAACAAGCCCGCAATTTTTTTGCGGGCCATTTGTGTTTCTCTCCAAAATGGCGACAAGCCCGCATTGGCGCTGTCCGTCTCCAAATAATTTGCTTTTAACAGGAGTTTTTGAATGAAGAAATTTTTTGTGGCCGTATTATGCTCTGCGGCCTTGGCGCTGCCGCTGCTTGCTGAAAGCCCCTTCCAATTCTTTAGCGATGACGTGCCCAGGCACGAGGGCTTGGGCTTTGGCGCTTTTTTCAACAACCAGTACGCCATCGGCGGCTGGCGCGACTACGCGGCGGCCAACATTGGAATCGGCGCCGTGGCGGAATACACACTGCCGCGCTTTTTGCCGATAAACCTTGACTTTGGCGCGAGCCTTCACTTTGACATGGGCGGAACGGTTCCAAAAAAGAATTCCACCTTGGACAGTCGTAGCGACATAAGGCTTTCTGTCGGTGGTTGGGTCCGCATTCCCTTTACCGCTTGGGGGCAGCGCTTTGCCTTCCAGCCAGAGTTCGCTTGGGGAATCGACGCCAACAACGTCCGCGGAAAGAACGGCTCAAAAGCCGAAGGCTGGTACACCGACCAAATATTCATGCTGGCGCCGGCCTTGCGCTGGACTCCGCCTGGAGAAAAGCTTGAAAAGCTGGAAGTTGATATAAGCCCCGTTTGGACCTTTGGCCCCGAGCGCAACGGCCACGTGGTCAACGAGCTGGGCTTTAGGCTTGGAGCGGTTTACCACTTTGACCTCTTTTCTATGGGTAAGGGCGTCCGAACCAAAGCAGAGCGCGAACGCGAAATGGCCCGCGAGGAAGAAGCTCGCCGCAAGGCGGAAGAAGAGGCCCGCCTTAAAGCCGAAGAGGAAGCTCGCCGCAAGGCGGAAGAAGAGGCCCGCCTCAAAGCGGAAGAAGAAGAGCGCCTAAGAGCGGAAGAAGAAGCGCGGCTTAAGGCCGAACAAGAAGCCGCCGAAGAAGAGGCCGACCGCCAGAGAGCGGAAGAAGAAGCGCGGCTTAAGGCCGAACAAGAAGCCGCTGAAGAAGAGGCCGCCCGCAAAAAAGCGGAAGAAGAGGCTCAAGCCGCGATAGAAAAAGCGGCAGTCATCCAGGCGCAAAAAGACGCCTACACGCTGGCGCTTAACAAGCCAGAGTTTATGCTTGGCGTTGATCCTGACAGCCTAAAGGACTTTACGCCCGATGGAGACGGAATCAACGACACGGTTGCCTTTAAGCCCTCGGTTAGCTATTTGAGCCAGCCTGCGGAATCTTGGACGCTAAAAATCCTTGACCCCAACGGCAGCGAGTTCAGGACTTGGACCGCAAGCGGTAATCCGCCCGCCGAAATTGTTTGGGACGGAAAGAGCGAAGGCGGAGACTTGGCCTTTAGCCAAAGCGCCTACAAGGCTGTTTTGGAAGTGACGCCGTCCGCCGCCGACCGCGAAATCTTGGGCATGGACAAAGTCCAGGCCAGCGTTGAAGGCTCGGTTGAAATCGACACCGGAATCGTAATGGAGCCGGTTGCCGAGAACGAATGGCGAATCACAATGACCACCTTCCGCTTTGACCCCAACGAAGCCACTTTTAACAAGCTGGACGCCGCGGGCAAAAAGGAATTGGAAGAGACTCTTGAAAAACTTGTAAAGAAATTCAACAGCGTGGATGGAGCGCATGTCACCGTTGAAGGCTACGCCAACAACATAAGCGGCACGCGAGAGGAGAACGAAAAGGACTTGTTGCCGCTAAGCCAAAAGCGCGCAGAAACGCTTGAGCGTCTTTTGATAGAGAAGGGCTTTGCCGCCGAGCGAATCACCGCTGTAGGCATGGGCGACAAGAATCCGATCGCAAGCCGCGAGGACCGCGCCAACTGGTGGAAGAACCGCCGCACTGAGTTCCATGTGGCAAAGAAGGCGGAATCTGTCGAGCAAGCCGCGTCTGAACAAGGCGCCGCCAACGCAGCTAACGTAGAGGAGGCCGCGAATGAAAACGAGTAAAAAAATATTTGCGCTTTTTGCGCTTTCGGCGCTGTTTTTTGCGTCGTGCTCAAACATGATTGAGCAGCTTCAAGACTCCGTTCCCGCGCTTGTGGTCAAGGAGTCGTCGGTGAGCGTTCCGGGATGCGTGATAAGCGTAACGGTAAACGGCAACATTCCAGAGTCACCCAAGCCCAAGGCTAGGTACAAAAAGCCGGACGGAACGGTCGTAGAGATTGAGGGAACCGTGGTAAGGAACGCAGACGGAACGACGACGATAAAATTTGACATGAATCCCGTTCCCAAGGACTTGCCCGAAGGCGAGCTTCCTGTGACGATCAGCGTTCCCGGATACAGGGATGCGACTGTGAATGTGAACTACGTTCCGCCCAAGCCGCTCCACATAAAGGGCGAGCCAAAAATGGAGAACCCAGGAACAAAAATAACTGTTGTCGTTGAAGACGACATTCCAGAGACTCCAAGGCCCAAACTCAAGTACACAATCACAAAGCCCGACGGCTCTACGGAAGAAGTGGAAGTTGAAGGAACCGTTACAGACAACGGAGACGGAACAAAGACGATAACATACGACTTGGCTCCGCTTCCGCCGGAACTTATGGGTGGATCGCTCCCGATAACGTTTGAGGTTCCGGGCTGTCTGCCGACTGACGCCAGCGTAAACTACATTCCCGATGTGGAAATTGAGTTTGTCATTGGAGACAAGGAAGGAACGGACACAGACGGCGACGGCGTAGCTGACACCTTTGACGTTTACAACAGCGAAGGCGCTGATCTTCCTGAATTGGAAATCCTGACCAACTACCACGACAACGTGGACATAGAAAAGAAATACTTTGATCAAGACGGCGCCCCGCTTGCCGACCTTAACGGAGACGGAAAGGTTGATTGGGACGATGTGAAGGAATTCATCTCGGATATTGCCAACGAAGGAAAGAGCGTCACCGTCAAGGCCGTCGCAACGCCCAAGCCGGACAAGGTTCCGTCAGGCGCAAAGACTGCCGAAGCGACAATCGTTTGCAAAAAGGATCTTCCGATAGACAGCGCGAAGCTTTTCCCTGACACCGAGCCGCTTTACGCCAACGCCCAAGCGGAGGCCAAGACCTATGTGAACGGCGCTGTATACAATGGCCCTGTAACATGGACTTGGTATCAGGCCTCCAGCGAGACAGCCGCTGGAAGCGCGATTAGCGGCGTTACAAAGAACAAGTTTACGCCGGACGAAAACTTGATTGGAAAGTGGATTTGGGCCAAGGCGACTCAAACGGCCACAGGCTCCGAAGAAACAACGAACCGTCTTGAGGTCAAGGCCGCCGCGGTCTTGGATTTTGACGTTGAGGTTTACGTCTTTGCTTTGGGCGCGGTTGACTTGGGCCAAAACAAGTATAAGTTTACAGTGACTACAAACTTGCCAAGTCCGACATTCTCTTGGCTTGTGGATGGGGTTAAGCAGAGCGGCCAGACTGCGAACGAATTTACTTTGGACTTGGCCCAGTCTTCTTACGCGCTCGGTTGGCACAGCGTGGAGGCCCTTTGCGTAAAGGGCGGAACTCCTTACTTTGACCGCAAGAGCGTAAAGAAAAAGGCCTCGCAAACTATGCCTACCGCCATTAGCGATTCGGGCGTGACAAAAACTCCTGTTAGCGCTTTGAACGCTGAGGATGGAGAAATCACAAGCCCCGACATTACGACGGACATGGAATACAGTACCGACGGAGGCCTTACTTGGAAGCCCGTCACCGTGTCTGGCAAGATAAGCGGCTTGGCCGAAGGAACGGTCAAGATTAGGCTCAAGGCCACGAACGACAAGGCCGACAGCGCGCCGGTCGATATAAGCGTTGTCACAAAGACTTACAGCGTCACCGGCGTGGGCTCCGTCATTGGCGGAAGCGTGGTTGCAAGCAAGACCACTGTAAAGGCCGGCGAAAGCGTCACTCTTACAATCAGCGCAAGCGACGGTTACGAGCTTGGAACGATTAGCGCGAGCGGCGCTGCATTGAATGGAAGCGGCGAGACAAGAACCTTTACTATGCCCAAGAGCGACGTCGCTGTAAGCGCTTCGTTCAAAAAACTAAAGTACAGTGTGACCATCCAAAGCGCTGAGCACGGAGGGGTAGAGGCCAGCGCGACCGAGCCTGTTGAATGGGGAACAGAAATCGTTCTTACCATAACGCCAGACTCGGATTACGTCCTTAAGACAATCAGCGCGACTTACGGCGCGCCAGCCGTCGAGGTAACGTTGAGCGCTGGAGCCAACGCGAACCAAAAAATCTTTATGATGCCCAAGGGCGACGTCACTGTGACCGCGGCATTTAAGGAAAATCAGGCCGCCCCGCAGCCGGAGCCAGGCCAGCAGGGCGCGGAGGACTACACTTACGACACCAGCAATTTCCTTAACACAAAGTTCTACTATGTTAAGGACGTTCAGTATGGATCGAATTATGTGAGTAGCCCTGACTGGCCTTATGACGCAACAAAAGGGACTTCATGGGATACGAGGGAGCAAACGACAGCGACGGATTGGGCTGACAACGCTTATGTTGTTCTTAGCAGGAATGGCGAAACAGACACTTACACTATGACTTTGCATAAAGGCACAAGCTCTCGCGTGTTGGCAACGGACACTGTGATTCTTTCGATTGACAAGAATTACGGTTTCTTGACAAAAAGCGCCGGTTATTTTGGCGCCTTCTTCTACACACAAAAGGGTTGGGCGGTGTCTAACAATGGCACCGATGACCTTACAGTGAACTATGGCATAACGAATCCAACATACCAACAGGCTGTCGATTTCATTAACGGCAACTAACCTGCAAGGAGGAAACTATGAATGCGAAAAACATTGCGCGAACAACAAACAAAATAAAAGTTTTTGCGGCCGCGACATTCGTCTTGGCGCTTTTTGCGCTGGGCTTGGCGGGCTGTTCGTCTCCTGCAGACGGCGGCGACGCGGGGCTTGCCCTTGGCGGAACCGAATCCGCTCCTGAGGCCGCCGGCGCGTCTTCTGGCGTTGCGGCGGACAACGGAGCCTACGTTACGCTTGGCCTTGCGGACGCTGAAAGCGTCGCGGACGGCGTAAGCGCGTCGGCCTTGCCAGATGTGGCGGAAGTTGTCTTTGGAAAATTTGTTTTGAGCGGAACTTCTTCGCAGCAGGGGATAGATTCCGTTTCTTGGGTCTCCGAAGGCGATGGAACGACCGACGCGCGGCCGCAGCTTGCTGGCGCGAAGGTTCCTGTAACTAAGGGCGCGTCGTACACCTTTACTTTGACGGCTACAACAACAGGCGGCGCGGTTTACGAGGGCGCCACCGATCCCGCCTTAACAACAATCGACGCCAATGTAAAGCAATTGCGCTTTGACTTGCGCCTTTCTTCTTTGACCGGCGGTCTAGGCGGCGCGAATGGCGCAAAGGGATCCGCTTCTGTCGGAGTGAACCTTCCCAGCGGCGGAACGGGCGGCGACGTTAATAAAGTCACCGTGACCCTTTATCCGGTTGACGATGGCGGAAATGTTGCCGCCACTCCAGTTACGGGCTTTGAGGAGAAAGACGTTCCAATCCAAGACGGAAAGGCCTTGTTTGAAACCGGAGATCTTGACGCCGGCGTTTACTGCGCTTCGTTCAGCCTTTGGGGCGGAAGCGATTCCACCTCGCTTTTGGGAACTTGGCGCGAGTTTATTGGAATTGCAGGCGGACAGTCCAGCCATTCCGAGTTGAACAAAAGCGGCGGCGCGGACGGCGACCAAGTTGACTTGGCTTATTCGATAACCTACCATAAGAACGATGACGATCGCGATCCAGCCCAAGTGGCCGCTCCGACAAGCTACAGCCGCAATACGGACGTGACCCTTGACGCTCTAAAGGCGGCAAGCTCGCGAGCCAACTACAAAATCCGCAGCTGGTACACCGACGAGCAATGCAGCAATGAGTTTTTAACAACAGGGATGTTTGCCGCCGACTTGAATTTGTACGCGGTTTGGGACGAATGCCACGCCATTGACATTCCAAACTTTGTTAATGGATATGTACAGGCCACTCCCGCCGGCGACGCTATTGCAGGCGATTCCATTACCTTTGAGCCCTTTGGCAATCCCGGCTGGACGCCCGGCGACATAACAATAAAGGCCCTTAACCCGGACGGAAGCGAGATGGATCCGCAGCCCGCTGGATTCCCTGTCGTGATTCCGCGAGGAACGTCACCCAAGGTCTTTACTATGCCGGACCTTCCCTATGGCGGAAGAATCGGCGTTGACGCGGAATTCTTGGAATTGTTTGCGGTGGACATTGGAAGTCTTTCCAACGGAAGCGTTACAGCGGTTCCTCAGTATGGAACTACCAAGGACGCAAAGCCCGCGGCCGCGGCCGGCGACACCGTGACACTGAACATCGCGCCGGAAAACAATTGGCTTTTGAATGTCCTTACTGTTGACGGACAGAATCAGGCTGCTTCCGTGACGAACAACAAATACACGTTCAACATGCCTGCAAAGGATATCGAAGTTGGCGCCACGTTCAAGAAGAAAACATTCACGCTGACATTTAGCGGAACAAACGGAAGCGTGGCCGTAAAGAGAACGGACACCAACGCTGCCGTCACAAGCGGAACTGCCGTTGAATGGGGAACCCCGATGAGCGTCACCGCAACCGCCAATCAATACTACGACTTTGACAAGTTTACGCCAAGCAATGTGGCGTTGACCGGAAGCGGCGTGACGAGAACGTTCGAGATGCCAGCAAGCAACGCGACCATAACGGCTTCGTTTGCAAAGACAAAGTACAGCGTTACTTGCAACTCGGCGACAAATGGAAACGTCAAAGTGGGCAATTCTAGCAGCGCTAGCGTGACTTGGGACGAGACCGTAACGCTTACAATTTCTCCAAATTCGAATTACCAGTTGAACACCATCACGGTAACACAGGGTTCGTCCAATGTGACGTTGAACGGAAGCGGCGCGACGAGAACGTTCACGATGCCCAAGGGCGCGGTCACGGTGGCTGCGACGTTCAAGAAAAAGCAATTCAAGCTGAGCTTTAGCGCCACAAACGGCACCATTACGGTAAAGAAGGGGACAACGGCGGTTACCAGCGGACAATCTCATGACTGGGGTACTGAATTCTCAGTCTCGATTAGTCCTGCATCTGGATACACAGGCGGAACGATCACCGCCACTGGCGTAACTTTGAACGGAAACGGCAGCAGCAGAACGTTCACATTGGCAACAAGCGACGCGACCTTAACAGCCTCGTTTACCGCCGCCCAGCAGGAGCAGAGCCAAGACGATACATCTTACACTTACAACACAGGCGACTTCTTGGCCACAAAGTACTTCTACGTAAAGGACGTTCAGCACAGCAGTACCACTGTTAGCAGTCCAAAATGGCCTTATGACGCTACCAAAGGCTCATCCGCTATGGAACAAACCACGGCGGATGATTGGGCAGGCGGAGCGTACGTGCTTCTTACAAGAAACGGAAGCTCCAATACCTATACCATGACCTTGTACAAATCCAACGGAACCACGAGAACTTTGGCGACAGACACTGTAATTAAAGGCTTTGACAAGGTAAACGGCTTCTTGACCGAGAGCGCGGGCTATTTTGGAGCGTTCTTCTACACTCAAAAGGGCTGGGCGGATTCTAACAACGGAACGTCAACACTTAGCGTCACCTATAATTTGACAAACCCAACCTATGATCAGATTGTGAATGCTCTAAATAGCAATTAGCGGCGGCAAGGGCCCGCTCCTTTGAGCGGAGCCTTTGCTGGCTTGCAACGCGTTTTCTTTGCAAGAGCGGGGGGCTTCCCATTCCAGGGCGGCCCCCTGTGTTTTTTTGCTTGATTTGATTGCGGTTTTGCGGCGCTAAGTCGCGCAGCGTCTGAAAGACGCGGTGAAACCGCTCGAAACAATTATTAAGGTCTTTCTGACGAAGATTCGAGCGGACTTTTTTGCAGTTCCAGCGCTTCGAGAACTTTGTCCAAGGGGGCGCCAGCGTCTTGCGCCGCCGTTTCTGGCGTGGCTTTATATTTTTTGACAAGCATAACTGCGTTTTCCACGGCTTTTTTTGACTCTCCTTCAGCGATGCCTTCTTCCTTGGCTTCGGTCATAATGTCAAAATCGTGCAAATTCATGTCGGCTAATTGCCCGCGCTCGCGAGAGCGCGCGGACTTAAAGCTTTTCGATTTCCTCGACGCTAAGGCCGACGCACTTTGCTATTATGTTAATGTCAACGCCAGCGGCCTTAAGGTTGCGCGCGGCTTCAACGGCTTTTTCTTTGCGCCCGTCCGCTCGGCCTTCCTCACGGCCTTTGGCCCGCATGCAGGCCATCTCTCTGTCCCATTCCATAAACTGCTGCCTCCATTGCGTGTTGCGCTTGACGTTTTCGACAAGGCCTCCCACGCGCCGGGTAAAGTCGTCGCTGCTGGAGTTCTGCGTGACCATGCGCAAGAAGGCCTTTTGCCTATTGTCCAACATTTTATCATAGTTTTTGCAAATGTAAAAGACTTTTTGCGTCCTGTCGCCCAATTTTGTTTTTCCATCTTCAAGGCAAAGGTTCTCAAAAGTGTACTTGGCAAGTCCTTTTTTGAAGACGTCGTCAAGGCAGATGAAGATTATGTAGGTTGTTTTAAGCTCCTTGTACTGCTGACCCGACTTTAAAAGGTCTACGTCCATCACGCCTTGGTAGTAGCGGGCGCGCTCGGGAAGCTCCTCGGTGTCGGTGGTCTGCATTTCTATGTTGTAGGCCTTTAGCCCGTCAGCGTCCTTTACGTAGACGTCCATGCGGATGCCCTTGCTTGCAAAGTCTATGTCCACGACTTCCTCTTGCGACATTTCAATCCGCTCGATTTTGAATTCAAGCAAGATTTCCAAAAGCTCCTTGCAAATGTCTGGGTTATTTCTCATAACCTTATAGAAGATGAAGTTGTTGGCGATTGTCGCCTGTTCCCACTTTTCCTGTGGCGTGAGCGCCATTTTTGTTTCGTCCATGCGAAACCTCCTTATAGCGCGGCCTGATTTTTGGCCGCTATAACTATAAGATACAAATTTTTATCGATTTTTTATAAAATTTTTTGGAAAATTCGTAAAAAAAATCGCGCGCCTCTCCGACACGCCCTCGCTAGTCCTTGAACTTTCCCCTTAAATTCACTATAATGTTTCAACTTAAATTTATAGAGGAAAGATGATGAAAAGAAGACTTGTCACCTCGGCCTTGCCGTATGTAAACAACATTCCACACTTAGGAAACTTGATACAAATGCTCAGCGCGGACGTTTACGCGCGTTTTTGCAGGAGCAGGGGATACGACACCCTCTATATTTGCGGAACCGACGAATACGGAACCGCCACGGAGACAAAGGCGCTTGAGGAAAAGAAGACTCCCCGCGAACTTTGCGACTACTACTTTAAGGAACACACAAAAATCTACGATTGGTTCCACATCGACTTTGACATTTTTGGCCGCACTTCAAATCCTGAATGCACCGAGCGCACTCAGGAACTTTACCAGGACTTGGAAAAGAACGGCTTGATCGTCGAAAAGGCCAACACCCAGCTTTACTGCCCCAAGTGCCAGCGCTTTTTGGCCGACCGCTACGTTCACGGCGTTTGCCCCAAGTGCGGAAGCGACAAGGCGCGCGGAGACCAGTGCGAAGACTGCGGCTCCCTTCTTGACCCGATTGAGCTCAAGGAACCAAAGTGCTCAACTTGCGGTTCTACTCCCGAGCCAAAAGAGACAAAGCACCTTTACATCAACCTTCCTGCCATCAGCGACAAGTTGAATGAATGGATGGAAAAAACTTCGGCCGAGGGAAAGTGGAGCGACAACGCGATCAACATCACTAAGGCTTGGATTCGCGACGGCCTCAACGAGCGCGCGATCACCCGCGACTTAAAGTGGGGCATTCCCGTTCCCCGCGACGGCTACGAAAACAAAGTATTCTACGTTTGGTTCAACGCTCCGATCGGATACATCTCCATCACCCAGCAGCTTGCAAACGAACTCAAGGCCGCCGGAAAAGATTCCTTTGACTGGAAGTCTTGGTGGCAGCCCAAGGACAAGGACGTTGAGCTTTTCCAATTTATCGGAAAGGACAACATTCCCTTCCACACGGTAATCTTCCCGTCTACGCTTTTGGGAAGCGGCCGCGACTGGACAAAGCTTTACCACATGAGCTCGACAGAGTACCTCAACTACGAGGACGGAAAATTCTCTAAGAGCCGCGGAGTCGGAGTCTTTGGAAGCGACGCGATCGAGACAGGAATCCCTGCCGACGCTTGGCGCTTTTACATTTTCTACAACCGTCCCGAAAAGCAGGACTTCCAATTCACTTGGAAGGACTTCCAGGAAAAAATCAATTCGGAGCTTGTCGGAAACTTGGGCAACTTGGTAAACCGCACGCTTTTGTTCGTCAACAAGTATTACGAAGGAAAAATTCCTTCCGCTCCTGTCGACGAGGAATTGTGGAGCAAGGTTCGCGCCCTTGAAGAGAAAATCACCGAGAACATGGAGTGGGCCAACCTCAAGGACGCCTTCCGCCAGATGTTCGAAATCTCAGACATTTGCAACAAGGCTTTCCAAGCGGCCGAACCCTGGAAGGCGCGCAACGAAGATCCCGCGAAGGCAGAAAAACTTATTTACAACCTTTGCTATGTAATCAAAGACTTGATGATCATGGCCCACGCCTTTATGCCCCAGTACACCCAAAAGGTAATGGGCTATTTTGGAAAGACCATAAAGGAAAGCCGCATAGGCCAGCCAACTCTCGAAGGCTTGGATTGGAACGACTTGGGCAAAATGGAAGGCTTGGAAACGCTAGGCCCCACGGAGATTTACTTCACTCCGATGGACAAAAAGACAATGGAAGCCTTTAGGGAAAAATTCTCAGGAAGCCAAAAGGAACGAAAGGAAGGCGGACAAAAGAAAGAGCAGGCCAAAAAGGCCGCCAAAGAAGAGCCCGCTCCGCTTCCCGCGGCCGAGCAGCCCGCGCACTTCAACAAGAACATCGAGCTTCGCGTGGCCAAAATCCTTAAGGTTGACAACAACCCCGAGGGCGACAAATTGTATGTCGAGACTATGGACGACGGAAGCGGAACCGAGCGCATCGTTCAGTCCGGCTTGCGCCCATACCTCAAGCCCGAGGACCTTCTTGGAAAGAACATAATTTTGGCGGCCAACTTGGCTCCCCGAAAAATGCGCGGAATCGAAAGCCACGGAATGCTTTTGGCCGCCGACTACAAGGACGCCGACGGAAAGGATTGCGTCGAAGTTTTGACCGCTCCTTGGGCAAAGCCCGGCGACCCGGTAATTTTGGAAGGAGCCGACCCGGCCTTTAAAAAGCCCGACGTGATCGACATCGACACCTTCTGCGCGGTCGAAATCAAGACCGTAAACAAGAGCGTGCAAATCGGCGGCGTCAACTTGACGGTTGCCGGAAAAGCCATCACGACAGACTTCACCGTCAACGGAGACATCCACTAATTGTTCGGCGTCACTGTTCAAAAGCTGGAATTTTCTCCAAGCGGAAACGACGGCTCGTTTTTGCAAACTCCCTTTTGGGGCCTCTTTAAGTCCCGCCACGGCTGGAACTTGATCCGCGCCCGCGCCGCTTTTGGGGAGGGGGAACTGTCGCAAAAGCAATTTGACTTTTCCGTAATGGTCCGATCGTTTGCCAAGGGCTTTTTTAGCCTTGCCTACGTTCCGATGTTTCCCAACGCGGAAGCCTTTAAGGCTTTGCAAGCCCAGGACGGCGCGGCCGTTTTTTGCGCCTTGCTTGACGAAATCGCCGCCGCGCTAAAACCGCTTTTGCCGGCCAACACGATTTGCGTCCGCTTTGACCCGGAACTGGGATTTGCCGCGCCAGCCGAGCGCGACGCCTTTAACGCGGATGCGCGACGCGCGGCGAAGAAAATCCGTTCCGCCTGCAAAAAAAACGCGGTGGACATACAGCCGCCCGACACGACGCAAGTGGACTTGACTCGAGCCGAAGAAGAAATTTTAGCTGCGATGAAAAACAAGTGGCGCTACAACGTGAACCTTGCCAAGCGAAAGGGCGTGCAAATAGAAAAAGTTTCTGGAAACAGTCTTAACTTGTCTGATTTTGTAGACATTTTTTACGCTTTGTACAAGGAAACCAGCGCCCGCGACGGCATCGCCATGCACGCAAAGGCCTATTACAAGGACTTGCTTGAGCTTTCTGCCCAGGAAGCGCAAAAAGGCGGCGACGTTCCGCAAGTAAATCTTTACATTGCCAAGCACGAGGACGACTATTTGGGCGCAATCATGACGCTCTTTTCAAAGACCGAAAGCGTTTATCTTTACGGCTGTTCCTCCAACAAAAAAAGAAATTTAATGCCAAACTTCCTCTTGCAGTGGACCGCGATGAGCGACGCCAAGGCCTACGGAAGCAAATACTACGACATGTACGGAATGCCGCCAACGGACGACCCCAGCCACCCGATGCATGGCCTTTATCTTTTTAAGACCGGTTTTGGCGGAAGGAACGTCCATCGCGTCGGAACTTACGACGTTCCCTTAAAAGGAATCTACAAGCTTTGCGTCCTTGCGGAAGGCGCCAGGGCTTTTTGGCATAAAAAAGTATTGAAGAAAATTCGCGGAAGGTAAAATAGAATATGAACATGGAAGCCTTTATTTTGGGCTGCGGCGGAATGATGCCGCTCCCGTACAGACATCTAACATCGGCTCTTTTGCGGCGCGACGGAGACCTCTTTTTGTTTGACGGAGGCGAGGGAACGCAAGTGTCGCTTCGCCGCCTGAACTTAAAGTGGAAAAAGATAAACGCGATTTTTGTAAGCCACACCCACGCCGACCACGTGACAGGCCTTCCGGGAATCATGATGCTCAGCGCGCAGGTTGAGCGCAGCGAGCCCCTTTACATTTACGGCCCGCCAAAAATCGCCGAGTACATCGAGACCAGCCGAAAAGTTTTGGACATGTACATAAACTATCCTGTAGTCGTAAAAGAAATCACGGCGCCTTGCGTGGTCCACAAAGAAAAGGATTTTCAAGTCAGGGCCTTTCCGCTTGACCACACAAAGGTTTGCGTAGGCTACACTTTGGAAGAGTTTGACAGGCCGGGCCAGTTCAATCCAAAAGCCGCAGCCGACCTTAAGGTTCCCTGCGGAGCCCTTTGGTCAAAATTGCAAAACGGCCACGAAGTGACGGCCAGCGACGGAACTATAGTAAAGCCTGAACAAGTTCTTGGACCTTCGCGCAAGGGCCGCAAGTTCAGCTACGTTACCGACACCCTTTACCTTGACTCAATCGCCAAGGAAGTCGCCGGCTCAGACCTCCTTCTTTGCGAGGGAATGTTCGAGGACGCGCTTCTTGACCAGGCAAAAGAAAAAAAGCACATGACGGCAAAACAAGCCGCCACGATCGCCCGCGACGCCAACGTCAAAAAAATGGCGATGATCCATTACAGCCCCCGCTACACCGACAAGGAGCTTTCTGTTTTGGAAGGCGAGGCTCGGGAAATTTTCCCGCAAGCGATTCTTGGCCGCGACCGAATGCGCTTTGAAATTCCTTACGAGGATTGACGGAGCGGCGGATTATGGTTCGCGCCATTTCTTTTTGCAAATCCTATTCCTCCGCAAAAAAAAGCGCTTGCAAGGACATAAACTTTGAGGCCCAGCGCGGACAGATAACAGTCCTTCTTGGACCAAACGGAGCGGGAAAAAGCACTTTGCTAAAGGCCTTGTGCGCCCAGCATTACGCGACAAGCGGGCAGGTTCTTGCGGAACGGGACGACGGCGCGGCGTTTGACGCGGCGGAAAGTTCCCAAGAAGTCAAGGCCATGACAGGCTTTGTGAGCGAAGTTCCCGCGCTTTACGACGACTGGACTGTCCAAGAATTTTTGGAAGCTTGCGCCGCCTTGCGCTCGACGGAGACTGGTGGCAAGCCTAAGACTGCCGCGGCGGAAACTGGGACTTCTTGCAAGACCAAGATTGCGGCCGCCGCCCAAAAAGCCGCGCGCCTTTGCAAGCTGGACTCTGTCTTAAACCAAAAAATATCAACGCTAAGCCACGGCTACAAGCAGCGCGTGAATTTCGCGCAGGCGCTTGTCCACGATCCGCAAATCTTAATTCTTGACGAACCGGCCACCGGCCTTGACCCGGAACAGATCCGCGAAATGCGAGAATTAGTCCAAAGCCTAAAAAAAGGCCGCGCCATAGTTTTTTCAACGCATATAATCCAAGAGGCCCAAGCTCTTGCCGACGCTATTTACATTATAAAAGACGGTTCCGTCGCGGCTTTTGGAAGCCCGGCAGACCTTATAAAGAAAAGCGGCAAGAGCGGCTTGGAAGACGCCTATCTTTTTTTTGCCGCGACTGGCGCGGCCTCTAACGTTTCAAGTCTTGCGAACGATTCAAGCGCTACAAACGATTCCGCAACCAAAACGCCCGGGCCGGAAGCTGCTGGGCCAACCAAAACTGCGGCCGCCTTTTGGCGCTTGGTGAAAAAAGAGCTTTTTTCCTACGCGATAAATCCTTTTTACTGGATCGCGGGAATCGTCTTTAATCTATTTTGCTCGGCCGCCTTTTTCTTTGGAACAAGATTCTTTGTCCAAGGAAGCGGAAGCGCGTCTTTGTCGCCGTTCTTTTTGGCGATGCCTTGCATTTTATCGGTTTTGATTCCGGCTTTTTGCATGAACATAAAGGGCCGCGCCTTTGACCAAACGCTTCCCTTTGGCGAGTTTGCAAAAGTTGGCGCTCGTCTTTGCGCGGCGATGGTTTTGTTTATCATTTACTTGTTTGGAACGATTTTGGTTCCGATATGCGTCTCCTTTTTTGGGAGCGTTGATTTTGGCGCGGCCTTTACCGCTTGCCTTGGCCTTTTGTTTTTCGCCATGGCGTCAACCGCTTTTTGTCTTTTTTTGTCTTGCCTTTTTGAAAGCCGCGCCGCGTATTTTGTCGCGACTGTCATCGCCTTGTCGGCGATAAATTTTTCGCACAATCTTTTAAATTACGTCCAGCTGTCGGAAGTTCTTTGCGGCGCGGCGCGTTCGATAAGCTTTGCTTGGCGCTTTGATTCCGCGTCAAAGGGCGTTTTGGACACAAGAGACTTGGCTTTTTTTGCCCTTTGGACTTTTGTGTTTATGCTTTTGTCGGTTTATCTTGTTGAGCGGAACAAGGGCAGAAAATATTTTTGCAAGCGCCGCGCCTTTCGTTCCTGGACAGTAATTTTTGTCTTTGTCTTTTTGTTTTTGGACGCAAGCCGCGTCTATGTTCGCTTGGATTTTAGTTCGGGAAAAAACTACACTCCGTCAGAGCGCTCAAAGACCTTGCTTTCGCAAGCGCAAGAAAAAGTCAGGATTTCTTACTACCGTTCCGCAGAATTGCTAAAGCTCTATCCGCAAGTAAAGGACGTGGGCGACTTTTTGCGCTCCCTTTCTTATTCTTGCAAGAACGTTTCCTACACGGAGCTTGACGCGGGAAGCGCCGCCGCCCAAAGAACTTTGAGCGAGCTTGCCGTTCAGCCCTTTCAAATTCAAAAGCAAAAAAACAATTCGATGGAATATGTAAACGCTTATTCCGCTGTCGTGATTGACTACATGGACAAAAGCCTTTGCTTGCCCGCGGCCTTTTCAACCTTTGGCCTTGAATACGACTTGAATTTGCGCTTGGACTACTTGCTAAGACAAAAAAGCCGCCGCGCCTATCTTCTTTGCGCCAACGGAATGAGTTTGCAAAAAGATTACAAGAGCGCCATTGACTGGCTTAACTTGGAAGGCTTTGAGACAATTGCCTTAAAGCCCCAAGACTTGCGTTTGACTAGTTTGGACAAGACGATTCCCCTGGCGCTCTTTGGAACAAAAGACTTGGACCCGGAAGGCGCGGCGGCGGTCGAACGCTTTTTGGAAGACGGCGGCGCGCTTCTTGTTATGGCAAGCCCTTACACGGTGAACGTAAACGGCGACTGGTCTTTGAAAAAAAACAAGCTGGATTATATGCTTCCGATTTTGGAACGCTTTGGAATTTCTTTTAATGATTCTTTGGCCGCAGACCTTTCTTGCGTCCGCGCGAATTTTTATTCCGCCGACAAAAACGAAGGGATGGGCGGGCAGGGCTCCGGCGAAAACAAGTCAGTCAATTATCCGCTTTGGATAAATCTTTTGCCGCAAGAAGGCGCTCCTTACGGCGCCAACGTTTTTTGGGCAAGCCCGCTTTCTTTGGACAAGACAAAGGCCCAGCCGCTTTTGACTTCAAGCCCAGCCTCTTGGCGCTTTTTGCCTGACAAAAAAAATCCTGATTTGCTCTTTGACACAAATCCCTTTACCGTTCCCAAGACCGCCATCGCCGATCCTTTGGTTCAAAAAAAAGAAAGCGTTCTTGCCGCCCGCGCTTTGGACAAAAAAGTAATAGTTATAAGCGGAGACTTGTTCGCAAACGATTTGCTTTTGTCGCTAAGCGGCGGAGAGACAGGCGACTTTAGGAACTTTAACTATTTGACGACAAGCCTTTTGGAATTGTCGGGCGAAAGCGACATGGCCGCGCTAAAGAACAAGGGCGCGTCTGACTTTTCTTTGTGGAAGATTAGCTCCGAGCAAGAATGGCAGCGGGCAAAAAGCTTGTCGCTTTTGTTGAACTTTGTTGCGTTGCCGCTTGCGCTCTTGATTTTGATGGCGGCCTGTTTTGCGCGAAGGAAGGTTGCGCGATGAAGACGAAGGTTTTTTCTCAAATAAAAAAATGCCGCCTTCAAATTTTATTGGCCGCGCTTGTCGCGCTTTATTTTCTTTCCGCCCCAAAAAAAGAAAAAGCCTTTACTACAGCGCTTTTAAATCCCAAACATTCCGTTCAAAAAATCGTCCTTGGAAATTTTGGCCACGGAAAGCTTGTCTTGCAAAAAACAGGCTCCTTTTGGCTTGGACAAAAAGAGGTTGCCGACAACAAAACGCTTTTTTTTGCAAGCGACTCTGTCTTGATCGAAAGCTTTTTGTCAGTCTTAAAACGAATTGCGACGGTTTATGAAATTTCAGACACAAAAAATCTTAAGGCTTACGGCTTGGAAAAGGGCGGAGCCTTTTTTCTTGAACTTTTTTCCAATGAAAAATCGGTCTTAAAAATATTTTTTGGAAGCTGTGACTCCGCGCATAGGCTTTTCTTTTTTGTTCCTGAAAGGAAAAAAATATTTTCGATTGATTCAGAAGCGCTGGCTCCTTATTTAACCGCAAGCGAAAACCATTGGGCCAACCCGGAAATTTTTCCAAAAGAAATTGTAGGAACTGACAAAAAATACAGGCACGCAAAGCTCGCGTCTTTGCAGGGCCAGCCGCTTTTGGCCGACGGCTTTAATTGGTCAGGCGCGCAAGTAAAAAATTATGACGCCGGCGACGGAAACCTTTACAAGGCGCTTTTTTTGCCTGCAACTCAAGGCGATTATTATTGCCGCTTGCAAGTCCAGCCCAGCGCCCAAAGGCCGCAAGAAGAAAAGGACGCCTTAAAGAAAATCAACGCCGTCTTTATGGCCAGCGCATGGACGGTTGAGCGCGTTTTAGCCGGCGACTAAGGCGTGGAACAAAAGCGCGGCCGCGTTATAGGCCAAATGCGCGAAAAAGGGCGGCCAAAGGCTTTTTGACCTGACAAAAGACGCTCTTAAAATTATTCCGCAAATCAAAGCGTTAAAAAGAGCCAGCGCTCCCAAATACCTATGCGCAAAGGCGAACAATAAAACCGCGGCCGCTTCCGCCAGCCAAAAAAGCGCGGCGTGTTTTTGGGTTGGCGCGATCGTTCCAAAAGCCTTTGGCAAATAAAGGCGGTAAAGGCATTCTTCGTAAAAGGCGCTTGAGCATAGCAAAAACGCGCAGCAGAGAAACTCAAGAAAATTAGACGGAAAGATCGCGTTCCCGGGAGAGGGGATTTTTAGCGCGAGAGAGGCCAGCTCAAACAGCGCGGCGCAAATGGTTAGAGAGCCAAAAGTCAAAAAGAAATTGCCGCTAAAGGCCGCCGCCTTCCAAAGAAGCGTTTTTTCGCCGCGCTTTGGGTCTTGAGGGCCGCTTTTTTTTTGCAACCGTTCCTGAAAATACAAAAAAACGGCCAATATTAGGTTTGGAACGGCAAAAAAGTTGAATTTTGTGAAGTCCATGGTCAAATCGCTTGAAAAATTGACAAAAAGCGGCGGGAAAACAAAAATCAACAATATTAAAGAAAACTGTAGCAAAAATTTCAATTTTGTCATATAATATAAGTAGTATAATTTGTTTTGCTTATTTATACAAGTTAGGGGATTTTTGTGTCTGTACTTATCATTGCTTTAGGCTTGTTAGTTTTACTCTTGGCTGTTTGGCTTTTAAAGACCTTTTCGACAAAAATCAATTTTTTTGCGACGGGCCTTGACCAAAAATTTTCTTTGGGCGAGATTTCAATTTTGTGGAAGCTTGCCAAGATTGTGGACTTGGAAGAACCCGAATCTCTTTTTGTTTCAACGCACGCTCTTACTCGCTGCATTACAAACCTTATCGAGACGTCTAAGCGCGACGGCACCGACCAATCTTTGGAGACTCAAAACTTTTTGGCAAAGCTTTACAAGTTTAGAACAAAGATTGAACTGGCGTCCGAAAACAAGCGCGGACTTGAATCCAGCAAGGCGCTTTCAAACGGCCAAAAGCTCCGCCTTATATTAAAGGGGAACGGCGTCTTTGCCTCCCGAATTTTAAACAATTCCCGCGATTTGATTATCACGATTCCCATACAAGACGGAAGGATAAAAATTCCGCCGGAAGATTGGAAGGACAAGGATGTCAGCGTTTACCTTTGGCGCAAGGGCGACGCGGGATATGTTTTTGACACAAAGGTTTTGGCCTCAGGAATTTTCTTGGGACAAAACGTTCTTTATTTGGCTCATTCCAACAATCTTTTCCGCGCCCAAAAGCGCAAGTCGATTCGAACGCAATGCCACATTCCCGCCCACCTTTACATCATCAAGGAAGCCGTCACCGAATTTTCGCAAGTCGAAACCGCTCCCGGCTTTAAATGTTTCTTGGAAGACATCAGCTCTGACGGAGCCTTGATTCGCGTTGGCGGAAAGGGCGTCAACAACATTCAAGTAAAGCTTCAGTTTGAAATAGACGACACTTTGATTCTTATGTACTGCTTGGTTCGGTCTGTTGAATACAACGCCCCCAACAACCAAAGCCGCTTGCATTTGGAATGCCTGCACATTGAGCCATCGATGAGGAACGCGATTTTGTCCTTTGTCTACAAAGTTTTGCCGGAAGACCAAAAGAACGCCGAAGTCGCTTTGACGCAGCTTGAAGACGAGCAAAAAGCGGACGACAAGAAGGCCGCCGAAGAGGCTGGAATCAGCAATCCCGAAGGTTTGGAAAATCCTGTTACCGAAAGCCCTGAAAATAGTTATACTATAGAGATACCGACTGCCATTGATCCAGATTTTTTGGACAAGGAAACGAATGGCTCGACGGAGGAATGACAATATGATGAGAGACGTAAAAAAAGCGCTTGTTTTTTCAATGCTTTCCTGCGCGGCGTTTATTTCTTTCGCGCAGAACAGCGCTCCAGCAAAGGAAGAGATAAAATTCGCCAAAGGAAACATAAGCGATAAAATCGCCGCGGTAAAAAGTTCCGGCGATCCTGTCTTGGCCAAAAAGGCCGTTGACTTTGTTGTTGAAAACGCCTTGCTTTTAAAGGGCGACCGCGATTTGGCCGGCCTTGCGGTGGCGGGCATCCTTTCTTATCCGGTGGAGGAGAGCAAAAAAAATCCCCACGCGGTTTTGCAAGACTTTTCCGACGTTTTTTACGGAGTCGACGACGTTAACGTCAGGGTGAGCGTGTTGGAAAAAATCGCCGCCATCTACGCTGAAAAAGAGGACTCGGATTGGACGGCCTTTGTCAACGGCTACTTGTCTCAAAAAGTGGCGGCGGGCGGCGCGGCCGACGAAACTGTAAAAAAATCAATCTCCACCCTCGGAGTTGTCGGAAACGGCTCTTCGTTTAGCATCTTGTACTCGATTTTGCGCCAGCCGATTTGGACGGAACTTGGCTCGGATGTTTCCGCCGCGCTCGCCAAAATTTGCGACAAATCCCTTAACGAGGTTTTTGACGCGATCGACAAGGCTGAGTTAGTTGAACTAAAACTACTAACTAAAATTTTCATCAAAAATGAGCAAATTTCTCCCGCTTTAAGGGCCGAAATCGCTGAAAAAACGTTAAATCGATCTATGGTATTAGAGGGGGCTTCTTCGAATTCCCAGGACTTGGCTCTTTTCCAGTTGGAATTGATTCAGGTTTTGGCGGACAACAAGTGGACCCGCGCCGGCGACTTGGCCAAAAAGTACTTTAAGTCGGCCAAGCTTGCGTATATCGGAAAATACTTGAGCGTTCAGCAGTGGACCACGGCAATTTCATGCGTGGAGTCATTGGCTTCGCGCTCGGCTGTTCTTCCGTTTACCGAATACTTGGACCAGATGAACAAGGCGCAGGAAGCGGGTAATTCCCCCGACAAGACAGTGGTTCTTGCCATCATCAATGCGTTGGCCGAACTTGGCGACAAATCCTCGTTTGACTCATTGCTCTATGTAACGTATGTAAAAGATTATCCAGAGGAGGTTGCCGTCGCGGCTCGTAACGCGCTTACGAGACTCAAATGGTAGACTCTTTAAAAAACAATTTTCTCCTTTTGCCCGCGTTGGCGCTCGCGCTTATTTTGTACGGCTTTATGCCCATTCAGCCCCAAAAAAGCGCGGTTTTTCTTTTTAAAAGCAATGGCATTTCTTTGCTTGACTGCCGCTTGCTTTCTTGTCCTGTAAAAGTCGGAGGCAAAAAAAAGTCTTACATGGCAAAAGTTCAGTTGATTCAAGCGGCCAAGGCTGACGGAAGCGTTTCTAGCGCCAAAGGCGAGGCGCGGATTGTCTTGCCCTTGGAACTTTGCGAAATTTACCAGCCGGGAAAGCTCTATACTTCTTGGCGCGGGAACAAGACTGACTTTTTGTTGGACAAGGGCGCCCGCTGCGTTTTTAAGGTCAAAGAAGGAACGGAAGCAAGCGCGGACGGACAAATATTTTTCAACGCTCAAGGCATTGTGTCTTGCGTTTACCCAAAGGGGTTTTTTGGCGGCATTCAAAAAATCCGCGCCTTATGCCGCTTGCATTTTACAAGATTGATGTACGCTTGGGGAGCGTCGGGCGGCCTTTTATTGGCTTTGCTTACCGGTTCCCGCTCTTACTTGGAAGACGACAGCGCCCAAGCCTTTAAGCTTGCGGGCCTTAGCCACATTTTGGCCTTAAGCGGCATGCACCTTTCATTGTTCAGTTCAATGGCCCTAGCGTTAGGAAAGCGTTCTTTTGGAAAACGCTTCGCTCCTTTTTTGGAATTGTGCGCGATATGCCTTTTTGTTTGGTTTGCCGGAAAGTCTCCGTCGTTGTTCAGGGCGCTTTTGTGTTCCGCCTCGGCGATAATTTTGGGCGCTCTAAAAATTCCAATAAAAAGTTCCCTAAACATTCTGGCCCTTGTCTTTATCGTTCACATTTGCGCTTTTCCGGCCGACATGTACGAACTTTCATTTATGCTTTCATACGGCGCCTTGACGGGAATCCTGGCCTTTAACGAATTTGTGACAAAGCCCTTGCTGGCCGCGCTTCCTTCCAACGCCGGAAAATCCTTGGGCCAGTCGATCGGAGCCCAAGCGCTTACAATGCCGATTTGCGCCAGATTTTTGGGAACTTTGGCGCCGGGAGGAATCCTTTCAAGCGCGCTTGTTTCGCCCATGGTCACTTTTTTTATTTATCTTGGCCTTGCGTCAATAATGCTTTCGTTTATTTTTCCGTTTATGGCGCCATTCTTTGGCGGCGTCCTTTCCTTTGTCTACCAAAACATTAAGGCCGCCGTTCTTTTGCTTTCTAGGATTCCTTGCGTAAAGCTTTAAGAAGCGCTATAATTTTTTTAATGAACGGAATTCCTGACTACAATTCGCCCGCGGAGCTGAACGCCTTTCTTGAGTCAAAAGGAATGGCGATGCAAAAAAAATTCGGGCAAAACTTTTTAATCAACGAGAGCGCCCGCAAAAAAATCGCCGCGTCTTTAGGCATTCAAAAAGGCGAGGCTGTTTGGGAAGTGGGCCCAGGCCTTGGCGCGATGACAAAGGAATTGGTTGAATTGGGCGCAAAAGTGACGGTCTTTGAAATCGACCGCGGCTTTGCCGCCTCTTTGCAGGAATTTTTCGCGGACCAAATCGCGGCCGGAACTTTTGATTTGGTCCAGGGCGACGTCCTAAAAACTTGGAAGCCTTATTTGGAAAAGAACGGAGCTCCAAAGTATTTTTTTGGAAACCTTCCTTACAACATTGCCGCCGCTTTGATCGCTGACACAATTGAAGCGGGCGTCCGCTTTGAAAAATGCGCCTTTACCGTTCAAAAAGAAGTCGCGCTTAGAATGGCGGCAAAGCCTTCCAGCGACGACTATTCAAGCTTTTCAGTCTTGTGCCAATGGGCCTACGGCGTCAAGACAATTTGCGATTTGGGCCCGGCTAACTTTTGGCCAAGGCCGAACGTCGAGTCGCGCGCGGTTGTTTTCACTAAAAGCGAAGGTTTTCCAGGCTGCCAAGACCAAAAGCTTTTTGTAAAAATGCAAAGGGCGCTTTTTGCAAGCCGGCGAAAAACAGTAAAGAACAATCTGACAAAATTTTTATCCGGCTACAAGGGGTCTGACGGCGCAAGCGCCCAGCTTTCGGCCGACGCTGTTTTGGAAAAGGCCGGCATTGACGCCAACGTCAGGGCCGAAGCCTTGCCGATTCAGGAACTGTTGCGCTTGTCAGACGCAATCAATTTTTTTATAATGAAAGCATGTCAATAAAAGATAATTTAATAAAAATAAAGGGAAGTCTTCCCGCAGGCGTCGGCCTTGTCGCGGTAAGCAAATTTCATAGCGCGCAAGAAGTGATTGAGGCGATTCAAGCCGGGCAAAAGGTTTTTGGCGAAAACCGCGTTCAAGAAGCGGCCGCGAAATTTGACGAGGTAAAAAAATCTTATCCCGACGCTTCCCTTAGAATCATCGGCCAGCTGCAGCGCAACAAAGTAAAGGAAGCCGTTCGCGTAGCCGACGCGATTGATTCTGTTGACCGCATTGAATTGCTTGACGAGATTGAAAAGCAGGCCGCCAAAATCGACAAAAAGATTGAAGTTTTGTTTGAGTATCACACAGGCGAAGCGTCAAAGTCTGGCTTTGAGGACAAGGCTTTGATCGTTGAGGCCTTGAAAAAAATCGCGGACGGAGTCTATCCGCACATTGAGCCGAAGGGCTTTATGACAATGGCTCCCTTTACCGACGACAAAGATTTGGTTCGCGCCTCCTTTAAAAAATTAAAGGCTTTGCGCGACGAATGCGCGGCCGCTTTTCCCGGAATGGACTTGTCCCAGCTTTCTATGGGAATGTCGGGAGACTGGGAAATCGCGGTCCAAGAAGGCTCCACAATGGTAAGAATCGGAACCGCGATTTTTGGAGAGCGGGATTATTCCCAAGCAAAGAAGGCGTAAGTTTTGAAAAAGTTTTGGGCGGCGTTTTTTTCGCTTTTAATAGTTTTGTCTTTCTCAACCTTTGCGGACGATTTGACTATTTCCGACGCCGTGCCCTATGACACAAAGATGATTCCCCAATGGGTAAAGGATGTTCGCCGCGGCGAGATAATCACTCTTGGCTCTTGGCCTTTCACCACGCTTTTGGTTTCGCTTTCGTATTCTATGGGAATGTTTGCGATTCACGATTGGGACAGCTCGTATTTTAGGAATCCCTTTTCTTCAAGCGGCGAGGGATACACTTACAGCGAAATAAAAGGCATTTTGCTTACATCTGCGGCGATCAGCGTGGGGATCGGCGTCACCGACTTAATCGTGAACATTATAAAGCGCGAGAGGGCAAAAAAGAAAAGAAACGCCGAGCAATTAAAAAACATTACGATAACTCCCGTTGACTCTGGCCAAGACAGAATGTTCATTTTTGAAGGCTCAAAAAAAGAATGGGTTTTTGGGGATTTGGAAAGTGCCGTTTTTTAGTTCAAAGGTTCCTGACTCATTCGTGGGAACGGAGCGTCTTGACAAATATATTTCGTCTTTGCCGAACGGCTTCAACCGCTCAAAGTTAAAGAGCGGCGTTCACGAGATTTTAATCAACTCGCAAAAGGCAAAGCTTTCAAGCAAAGTGCGCGCCGGAGACCAAATCGACATTCAATGGGAAGACAACATTCCCGACACGATTTTGCCGGAAGACATTCCTCTAAGAATAATTTATGAAAACCAAGACGTCACCGTCGTGAACAAAGAGCAGGGAATGGTGACTCATCCCGCGGCGGGAAACTGGACGGGCACTCTTGTCAACGCTCTTTTGCATCACTGGGGAAGGGAGGCGTTGGAACAAATTAAGGAAGGCGAGACGTCAGAAATTTTGGCCCGCCGCCGGCCTGGAATCGTTCACCGTTTGGACAAGGACACAAGCGGAATAATCATCACCGCCAAAAACCGCGGCGCGGAGGAATGGCTTCAAAGTCAATTCCAAAGCCGTTCCTTAAAAAAAGAATACATTCTAATCGTTCGCGGCTGTCCGCCAAAAAAAGACGGCGTCGTAGACACTTACATTGTCCGCGATCCCGCCGACCGCAAACGCTTTAAGGCCGTTGAGGCGGACGCCGCCGGAGCCTTGCAAGGAAAAAGGGCTGTGACCCTTTATCATGTGGTTTCGGTTTACTCAAACTATTCCCTTGTTCGCGTTCGCCTCAAGACCGGCCGCACCCATCAAATCCGAGTCCACATGAAATATTTGGGCTGTCCTGTATTGGGCGACGCAATTTATTCCAAAAAAGACAACTTCTTTCCAAACGAAAACCTTATGCTTCATTCGCGCCTTTTGCAAATCCGCCTTCCCGGCCAAAAAAACTACACGGTGTTCAAGGCGGCCGTCCCAGAACGTTTTAAGCGCGTCATAAAAGCCTTAAAGGCCCAGCATCCTAGGGCATACGCTTCGGAAGGTATTAAGGCTTCGGAAGCCAAGCGCGCGCAAAGCGGAGGCGGCCAATGAGCGGCGGCGTGCTTGAATCTAACGAAAGCCCAAAAAACGGCGCCATGAGCGCGCAAGAAACTAAAGTGAAAATAATCCACGAGCCCAGCGCCGTCGAACCCTTCATTATTCTTTCCAAACCGTCAGGCCTTGCAAGCGCTCCGCTAAAATCTTTGGACCAAGACTCCGCCTTTAGCCAATGCGCGCGGCTTTTTCCCGCCGTAAAAAGCGTTTGCGGAAAGAAGGCGGTGGAGGGCGGCTTGCTCCATAGAATCGACACGGTGACAAGCGGCCTTTTGCTTGTGGCGGCAAGCCAAGAATTTTACGACCATATAATCGACGCGCAAGAGGATGGCCGCTTTGTCAAAGGCTACCGCGCCGAATGCGACGTTAACTCGGACAACGCCGCCTCGCTAGGAGGCTTTCCTCCGCTTGGAACGCAAGCGCAAAAGGCCGCTGATTCTTTGACTTGCGACAATTTTTCGCAAGGCCAAAATGCGGCGGATCTTTGCGGCCTAGAACTTTCTTCTTTCTTTCGCCCTTTTGGCAAGGGCGGCGCGCAAGTCCGTCCTGTAGCGCCTGATTCAAGCTCCGCCGCGCTAAAAAAAATTGGAAGCAAAAAAATTTATTCCACAAAAATTGTGTCGGCGCGAAAGCTTTGCGGCGCGGATTTTGGCCTTGAAGGCGATTCCCGCGCGGCGCTTTCTGGGCATTCAAAGCCTTGCGTTCATGTAGAATGCAAAATCGTCCAAGGCTTTAGGCATCAGGTTCGAGCGCACTTGGCTTGGCTTGGCCTTCCGATTGTCGGAGACGCGCTTTATAATGCGGATTTTGCGGCCTTGCGTTTTGGTCTTGCTGAAAATAATTGCGCGAGCGGCGCGCAGATGCGCTTTGAGGCCGCTTCGCTAGAGTTTCCAGATTTGTTTTCGGACAAGATTCTTAGATTTTCGTTGGACTAGCGCCGCCGCTTCTTGGTCTTGCAAGAACTTTTCTTTTGCCGTTTCTTGGCCTTGTGGCGGCGTTTACTTTAGCGACGCGCTCCCTTTAGGCGCAAAATGATTTCGTCCGAGCGCTGGATAAATTGGTTTGCGGCGCGGCTTTCTTCCTGCGCCACAAGCGGAACCCTTTGCAAAAGCCGCTCGCCGTCCGTGATTTCTATCGCGCCGCATTCCTGTCCCAATTTGATCGCGCCGAACAAGAAGGAGGGCGCGCTGGCTTTTATAGAAACGCTCGCGTTTTTTGGAACGGGCAGGGCGCCGCTTTGCGCCGCGACTAGACGGGCAAAAGTTCTTTCAGATCCGTATAGGGGAACGACAAATTCCGTTTGGCTAAAGGCGACAGGCTCGAATCTCCTAAAGTTTTTGTAAGCCCATTCGTGCAAGGCCCTTCCGTCCGCGCAGCGGCCCGCGTCGCCTTGGGCCAACGTTTCGCCCGGCCCCAGCATGGTCACCGAAATAAATCGTTGGTCGCCCCGTTTTGTGGTCAGCGACAAATTGTAGCCGCTTTCGTTTATGTGGCCGGTCTTGATTCCGTCGCAGCCGGGAAGAACGCCCAAAAGTTTGTTTGTGTTCTCAAAGTCAAATTGCGTCCAAATCTCTTTTGGAATTCCGCGCGAAAAGTCTTGGGGAGCGCGGCCGCGCTGTTCGGGCGGCAAATTGCGCTCCTTTGGATAGACAAAATTTTTTATCGAGTGGAATTTTTGGAGCGCGTCAGGATAGTTTTTAACATAAAGGCGGCAAAAGGCGGCCATTTCGCGCGGAGTGGTGAGGTTTTCCTCCGAATACCCAGACGGCTCGACTATTAAGGTTTTTTTCAAGCCCGTCGCGCGGACTAAGTCGTTGGCGCTCCGCAAAAAATCGTCCATAGAGCCGTAAAGGGAATAGGCGATTGCCGCCGCCGCGTCGTTCCCGC
>JBGUQT010000080.1:0-2407 GCA_045131275.1 Treponema sp. | reverse complement strand
TCCTCCCGATATTTTTAGTATCAAGAGGCGGCCTGCCAACACTGTGGCGCTTCACTATTACCATATATATTTTTTTCAAAAAATTCGTTTTTTTTGGGAAAAAAAAGAAAAAATTATTCAAAAAACTTTTCAAGCAAGTCCGCGATTTGGCTTTTTGTAAAGAGCAGGCAAAGCTCGTCAAACTTTTGGTAGGCGGAACTTTTTTGCCCGTCGTTTTGGTTTTGCGCGGCGGCTATTGTAACCGCAAAGTAAGGCGCGGTCCTTACAAAGACGTAGCCCAAATCTGCCCTTGTGTTGGCAAAGCGGTCAATGAAATTTTTATCGCTCCCCCACTCAACAAAACAAGAAAGCGTTCCGTATTTCTTTATCGTGGTCTTTTTTCCCTTTTTTAATTTCATTGTATCAAAGTCAGCAAAATAATTTTTGGCGGCTTTGTCGATAACTTGCAAATCGTCCTTGTTAAAATAAACCTTGGTCCAAGCGTTGTTGGCGTAAACCAAAACCCCCGCAAACTCTTGGCCTCCGCGCTCCGTGGCAACGATTTGCGCGTTGCGAACCTTTTCGCCTATTGTGACGCGCGCCTTGCCTTGCGCCTGCGTTCCGCTCAAGAAAAACAAGAACGCCAAAACAAAAGAGGACAAGCGCTTTTTTGTAAAAGACAAAGGCATATTTTCACTCCAATTCTTCGGGCGGGCGCAAGCCAAAAATCGCAAGGCAGAAAAAAACCGCCCTGCCAACACAGGCAAAGGCGGCTTTAACTAAAAGTTCACATTATAACGATTAGTTGATGCGAGCGTCAGCGTTAACGTATGTGATTTTGGCGCTGTGGCGCTCTTGGTAGTAGTCGTTGAAAATGTCCAACTGCAAGTCAGCGTTGCCGGAAAAATCCTTTACGAACTTGTAGATGCGGTTCTTAGCGGGGCATTCCCAAGAAAGAACAAATTTGTTGGCTTCCATCTCGCCCTTAAAGTTCTTTACCTTGGCGCGAGTGAATGAGTAAATTGTAGCTCCTGAGCTAGCGTCTTTAAGAACGCAGAAAGCGTCGCTTCCTGTGTTTACCTGAAACTGCCAATTGCAGTTATACTTTGAGTCAAACCAAACGCCCTGCAATGTCTCAGAAACATTGGCGACTTCGCCAACAGCGGCAGCGGCTCCTGTAACGGCGTCAACTCCGCCTGTCACATCTTCCGCATAGAGTCCAGCGGCCAAAACAGCGGCCACGGCAAAAGCTGTAAATAATTTTTTCATCTGGAACCTCCTATAATTCCTAATGAAAATTTATAATTTAAAAGCCGTTCTGTCAATAGCAAAAGAACGCATTAAAGAACATTTATCGCAATTTTGCGCTTAATATTCCTCGCCGACAGGCTCTTTTTCCTTTTTCTTTATGGGCGTAACTTCCTGGGCCTCGTTGTATTCGTCAGCGTCGGCAGGCTTTGATTCCTTGACTTTTTTTGCCTTCTTCTTTTTTTCGGGAACGTCGTCGCTGGCCTCAACGTATTCGTCGTTTACAGAATCAGCCTTAAGCTCATCCCACTTTTCCTGCTCCGCTTGGTGGAAGAGGCTAATGTTGGCTTCGCAAATGAATTCCTTTAACTTCAAGGCTTGGGCGCGGGTAAAGTAATAATTTTGAACGATAGTCTCAAGATTCGGAAGGTCGGTTGACGCACCCTCAAGAGCCAAGTTCTTTGCCTTAGCCACGTGAATCACAAAGTAAGGGCTGTCGTTGACAAAGTCGTAGCCAAAATGGAAAGTAGGCTTTGCCTTGTAGTTCATCATGTTGATCGCGATGCCAAATTCCTCGTAGCCGGGAGCCTTGCCGTAAATGCCGCGGGTCTTTTCGACCTTTGCCTTGCGGTTAAGGCGCTTGTTCTCAAAGTCGTCAATGTATTTGTCGATCGCGTCGCAGCAGATTTGTCTAGGCTCTTGGGCCATCTCCACAGTGTACGCCGTTGTGTCGTAGTAAATTCTAAAACCGGCGACGTCGGTGCCGCGGCGGTAAATAAAGTTGCCCTTTTTGGCCTTTATCTTTCCGATAAGCGGACGAATGTAAATGGCGCACTCGTCAAGCACGTCGTAGCGGTTGGTGCCCAAAAACTTTTCAAGGCCGCTGCGGTCCTTTGGATGCATTTTCTTTTCGTCATAAAGATCAACCGTCTTCTTTTTTGCAAAGGCGGAAGAAACGATCAGCAAGGCGGTCAGCGCCGTAAGAATGATTTTTTTCATGATGTTTTCCTTATTTAATGTCTTTGTATATAAAACAAATAGCATTTTTAAAAGTTACAGTCAATAAAATTTCTTAAAAATTTTCCAAAATATGCGAATTTTTTGAAAAAAATATATATGGTAATAGTGAAGCGCCACAGTGTTGGCAGGCCGCCTCTTGATACTAAAAATATCGGGAGGA
>JBGUQT010000079.1:0-1788 GCA_045131275.1 Treponema sp. | reverse complement strand
ATGGTCGAGAACGGCGAGATCGAAAAGCTGCTCTCAACCAAATCGATTTACGCTTGCCTCAGCTGCTTTGCCTGCCTTGAGCGCTGCCCGCGCCAAGTTGAGCCGGCAAAGTTGATTCAAGCCGTTCGCGACGTTGTGGAGCGCAAGCGCGGTCCGCATCACTTGCAGGCGGAAGCCGTTCCCTCTTACTTGGACGGCGAGATTCCGCAGCAGGCAATCGTCAGCGCCTTTAGAAAATACAAGAAATAGGAGCAGGGACAGATGGAAAGAATTGGTGTTTTTGTATGTCACTGCGGCACTAACATTGCTGGAACAGTAGACGTAGCGAAAGTCGCGGAAGAATTGGGAAAGGTTCCCGGAGTCGTTTATTCGACCCATTACACTTACATGTGTTCTTCCGCCGGACAAGCGATGATCGAGGAGCGCATAAAGGAAGACAAGCTTACGGGCGTCGTCCTTTGCTCTTGCTCTCCTAGAATGCACGAAAAAACCTTCCGCGCTTGCGCGGAAAGGGCGGGACTCAACCCCTACAAGGTGGAAGTAGCCAACATCCGCGAGCAGGACTCGTGGGTTATGAAAGACATGGCGGAGGCGACGACAAAAGCCATCGCGCTTGGAAAAGCCGCCATCGCAAAGTCAATTTTGGACACGCCCCTTACCCCGGGCGAAACTCCGATGACAAAACGCGCCCTTGTAATCGGCGGCGGAATTGCCGGCATTACAGCCGCTCTTGACATCGCCGACGCGGGCTTCCCGGTTGACTTGGTTGAGAAAAAGCCGACTGTAGGCGGAAAAATGGCCATGTTGGACAAAACGTTCCCGACATTGGACTGCGCCTCTTGTATCGTAACTCCCCGCATGACCGAAGTTGGACAGAACCCCAACATCCGCATTTTGTCTTACAGCGAAGTGACGAACGTAACAGGCTACATCGGAAACTTTACGGTAGACATCAAGCGCAAGGCCCGCTACGTTGACGAAACAAAGTGCACGGGCTGCGGCGAATGCACCGAAAAATGCCCGATGAAAAAAGTTCCCAACGACTTTAACCTTAACCTCAACAACAAGACGGCGGTTTACATTCCGTTCGCCCAAGCCGTTCCCAAGATCGCCACGATCGACGCGAATTACTGCTTGCACATGAAGGCCCTTAAAAACGGCAAGGACAATGTCTGCGGAATGTGCGAAAAAGTCTGCGGCGCAGGAGCGATCAACTTTAAGGCCAAGGACGAGGTTATTACAGAAAAGTACGGCGCGATCGTTGTCGCCACAGGCTACAACATGATCGACCTTAAGCCTTACGCCGAATTCGGTTATGGCATTAGCAAGGACGTCGTTTCTTCTTTGGAATACGAGCGCTTGATGAACGCTTCGGGCCCGACTGGCGGACATCTTCTTCGACCCTCGGACGGCGTGGCTCCCAAGAAAATCGTATTCATCCAGTGCGTCGGAAGCCGCTGCTCGGCCGAAGGAAAGGGCAACCAGTACTGCTCTAAAGTTTGCTGCATGTACACAGCCAAGCAAACGATCCTTACCCGCGACCACTGGCCTGACACAGAATGCTACGTCTTCTACATCGACGTGCGCACTCCCGGAAAGCAGTTTGACGAATTCTACCGCCGAGCCGTGGAGCAGTACGGCGTTCACTACATCAAGGGCATGGTTGGAAAGGTCACTCCGCAAGCCAACGGAAAGCTTGACGTTCAGGGAAGCGACTTGATTTTGAACAAGCAAGTTCACATCGAAGCGGACATGGTAGTTTTGGCCGGCTCTTTGGAAGCCGACGAA
>JBGUQT010000078.1:0-19035 GCA_045131275.1 Treponema sp. | reverse complement strand
TTGGAGCCGATCGTTCCGACAGCGACTTTTCCTGCGTGAATCGCGATGCCTACAGAGATGTCGTTTCGATTTGTTTTTCTAAGCATTCGTCGTATCTCGCGCATCTTTCTTTGCAGGCGGGAGGCGCAAATGATCGCGTCGGAATTTTTTTCTTGGAAAATCGCAAGACAGCCGGAGATTGAATACTTGGCCACAAAGCCGCCGGAGTCGATTATTATCGGAGATATTGCCTGGAAAAAATCCGTTTGTATTGAATAAAGCTCGTCCTTGCCGATGGATTCCGCCAAGCGGTTAAAGTGCTTTATTTGAACGTAGAATAAAATGGCGTCAATGATGCGGCTCTCGCCCGGAATTATTTTTGTTACGTCGTTGGCTCCCAGCAATTTAAGGACTTGCGGCGGAACGATTTTTGCCAAGGTGTTGTTGGTAAAGGATAGCTTTTCCATCTGGCGGCTAACGCGAATGTTTGAATAATCTCTGTGGTAGGCGTAAAGGCCGCACTGCGATATTCCAAAAAGCAAAATTGAAAGCTTGAAAAATAAATAGGAATGAATCGCGGTGTATTTTTGCGGCATAATCAAGAAGTCGTTGACGCGGCAAAAGAAAACCAAGAGAGTCACAAAGGCGCTAAAGTTGTAGGCTACCGTCGATATGTGAAAGATTTTTTTGTTGTCAAGGTTTCTTTTGAGCACAAATTTAAACGGAATCGCAAGCCTTATCATATAAAAGAAAATTGCGAGGGCGATGTGAATCCAGCGCGTTTTTTCAAATATGTCAAGCGGAAGCGCAAAGGCGACAAGCGCGTTCGCAGCGGCGGCCGAAAGAATGGCGGCCTCTTTTTTTAGCGAGGTTTTGTGCGCGCCCATTACGTACAAAAGTTCCAACGGCGTCACAAAGCATAGTATTAAAACCGCGAGTTTCCTGTGCAGCCAAAATGGAATGGCAAAGCCTCTCTGCAAGGGAAGGGAATAGCCCGTGAGCGCGACAGCCGCCGCGTACAAAATGAAAGTCAAGATGAGCGTTATGTAGGAAATCTGCCTAAAGTTAAGCGCGCTCAAAATCATGTTGTAGATTACGTGAGCGATGACAAAGGCGAAGATGAAGGCGTTCAACAAATAATGGATGTAATAGCGCTTTCTTATGTTGTCGCTTGAAGTGACGCTGATTTTTTTTGCGACTCCGCCGACGCATTTTTGATTGTTGGCCACATGAATCACTATGTCCACAATGCCGTTTTTGTCAGCCTGAAAATCCACCGGCGCGAAAATGTCGCCGGGCCTGGCCATAAGTTTGTCCTTGCTTAAAAAGCCGCCGGTCGCGACAATCTTTCCGTTGCACCAAATGCGGCTTGAAGTCATAAGCGCTCCGTAAAAGTCGCTTGAATATCTTTTGTACGGAACCAAGCCCGTCAGCCTAAGATGATAGGTGGCCGTAAAAACTCCGTCTTTTAGCGCGTGCGGAAAATTTACGATGGAGCCGGACAACTCCTGTATAGTTGGATAAAATTTGTCGGGCTCGATAATGGCTGATTTGTAATAGTCCCAGCGCTGGGAAATGTCCACTTGGCCGTCGTTTAAAATGGAAGGATCGCTGAACATTATGCGGGAATCGGCGAAAAACTCCGGCGTTATGGAGAAAAATAGCAATGCAAAAAGCAGCGCGGCCTTGATCGCGCCCATTCGCTTGTACATTCTTCCATTATATCACAGGATTTCTTGTTTTTCAATTAAATTGCGAATCTTTTCGTCGGTCAAGCTTTCCAGCGCTTTTTGGGCTTCTTGGCTGATGTCCGCAAAGCGGCCGCTTTCGGCGTAAAAAAGCAGGCAGCGGATTTTGCTTTGGTCTCCGCCGGCGAACAAGTCCGCGGCCGTCTTTTTGTAGCAGCCCAATTGGTTGTAGTAAATTTGCGGATTTTCAATCAAGTCGGTTTTGTAGTCCAAGACAGTCCAAGTTCCGTCGGAATTTTGGAAGGCCGCGTCCATAGTTCCTTTTATCACAAAAGACTTTATTTTTGTCTTGAATTTGTATTCCGCCTTAAAGTCGCGTCCGGCCGCGAGCGCTTCAAGGGCCGGGTTGCCGGGAATGCCGATAAATTTGTCTAGTATTTTGAAGAAGGTGTCCAAGAGAATCTTTTGGTTTTCCAAAGAAATCTTTTGCGTCTTTGGCTCCCATTTAAAGTATTCGCCGGCCGCGACATTTTGCGCCGTCCAGTTTTTCCAGTCATGGGCCCAGTTTTCCATAAAGGCGTGGAATAAGGTTCCGTAATCGTTTTTTGGCATGGCCGAAGCGTTTACATAGGAATTGATTTCCGGGTAGGCAAGGCTTGCCTCTTGCGCCAAAGGCGGAACGTTGTCTTTGCCTTTGCCGCAGCCCTTGTCCTCAAGCTCGCTGGGGCTGGCCCAAATGTTTTTTGCCTCGTTTGCGGGAATGGTTTGAGCCGCCGCGTAGGCTTGGATTTTTTCTTGCAGGCTTTTTTGCCCTTGGCTTTTGGCCGGCCTTTCGCTTCCGAGCAAGTAGTGGGGAATTTCTTCCTTTTCAAAGGGCGAAGGGGGCAGGCTTGCGCCCTCGTTGTCGTATGAGAAAATCACGTCGGCGGCGGGCTTTTTTCCTTCGATTTTTGGGTCGGAAGGGCGGTCGCCGATTATCCAAAGTCCTTCCGCCGCGCGGGTAAGCGCCACGTAAAGAAGGCGGCGGGCTTCGGCGTCGTTCTTTTTTTCTTCCTCGTTCTTTGCCAAAAGCGAAAAGAGGTTGTCGGACTTGCTTTGGTTCGCGACTACCGCTCCGTAATCGTCTGTCCAAAAAACTTTTGAATTGTCGTTTTGGCGGCCGGCCCTTGACTCCGCGAGCCCCCAAACAAAAACGTAGTCAAACTCCAAGCCCTTGCTTTTGTGGATTGTCATTATGTTCACGGCGTCGGGGCTTTCAACGGGACATTCGGTTTCCTTTATGTCCAACTCGCTAGCGTCCGACTTTAAGAAAGCCATCGCGTCGTCTTTTTCTTTTGCCAGCTGGTCCACAAACCAAGAAAGGTCTTTTCCGTCAATGTCGGCGCGGCGGGCCAATTCGTAAAGCAAGTCGTAGTGGCCTTCTTCCGCTTCTTCGTAAAATTTGTAGCCTTCGCCGTTCCAAAGGCGCTCGATTGAGTCCGCGATCGGGCTTGAAAGCGCCGCTTTTGAAAACTCCTCGCAAAAGTTTTTCGCCTCTTGGTATTTTTGAAAAGCCTCTTGGTCCAAGATGCCGTCGGCGCTGATTTTTGGGTCAAAGGCTTTTTGCGGAAGGAGCGAAAGAACTTTTTCAACGTCGCTCAAATTCATTCCGGCAAAGGGCGAGCTCAAAAAAGCGGCAAAGGCGTTTATGTCGGCGGGATAAACGGCGACGCGCAAGACGTTGTAAAAATCGTTCGCCGTCGCGTGGAAAAAAATGTTTCCCTGCATGTCCAGCGCGAACGGAATTTTTTGCAGCGCGAATATTCGCTCGATTGCGGAGTAGTGCGTTCTGCCTTTTACCAAGAGCGCGAATTTTTTGTAAGGAATTTCTTTCTTTGCGTGGAGCGCTTGTATTTTTTGCGCGATGAAAAGCGCCTTTGACTCTTGCGCCTTTAGCTCGGCGTCTTCGTCAAGGCCTTTTGCGTCAAAGAGGCAAACTTGAATTCGCTTTCCCAAATTTTCGTCCAGCTTTGGTTTGACTTCGGGAAAAAGCGCGCGCGCGTCTTTGTCAAACTTTGCTTGGTAGGCTTCTTGCGTCGTTTGGCCAAAAACTTTGGCAAAAGCGTCTTTAACGCTGGGCTCGTCCTTGTCGCTTGGCAAGAAGCCTCCAAAGATTTGGTTAAAGGCGTCAAGCAAAAGGTTGTTGGAGCGGTAGTTCCTGCTCATCGAAAGCTGGTCGCACGGCTGGATGTAATCCTTAAGGCTGTTAAAGACCGAAACGTCCGCTCCCCTAAACTTGTAGATTGACTGCTTTTCGTCTCCTACAAAAAAGAGGCGGTTTTCCATCACTCGGCCGGAGTCGTCCCTAGAAATTTCAAGAAGCAAGTCGCGGTTGTCGGCGTTGTTGTCTTGGAATTCGTCAATCATTATAAAGTCGTAGGCGTCGCGCTCTTGCTTTCGCAAGTCTTGGTTTTGCCTTAGCGCCAAAAGCGCCATGTCGTTTATGTCTTTAAACGTCAGCTCTCCGCTTTTGCGCTTGATGTCGTTGGCCTCGTCGGCAAACCGGTCAAGCAAGGGGTGCAGGCCCTCCAAATATTTTGAGTCGTCCAAAAAGGTTAGGATTCCGCTAAGCTTATTGGCCAATCCCGGACTTTTTTTGTCCATGCCAAAAAGAACGTTTTGAATCAAGTCGCTTTCCGTGTCGTCGTAAATTTTTTTGGAGTAATTAAAATTGGCCAGCGCGTTTTGAATCGTTTGGATCGAGCCGGACGACAAATCTTCTTGGCCGCCAAGAGACTTTACGCTTTTTAGCGCGGCCTGGCATTTTGGCGAATCCCAAACGGCGAGCGCTTCCTTTATCGCGTCAAACCATACCGCTTTGTTTTTAGCGCCTGGCCGGTCGCTTGGAAAATTGTCTTTGATTCGCGCGACGCATTCTTCCACAGCCAAAAGGGGAGCGGCGTTGTCGCCCCACATTTCTTGTATTTTTTCTTTTTGCTTTTTTAGGCTGTCGGCAAAGACTCTGCATTTTTTTTCTTTGTTCATCGAAGCCGCTAGCGACGTTCTCTTTGTGACGGCGTCCGCGAACAAGTCGGCGCATTCCTTAATCTTCGCCGGTTCCGAAATCCATTGAATCACTGGATTGTTGCGGTTCTTTAGAACAAAGTCAAAGGCCAATTCCCTTATCTTTGACGAATCCGCTCCCGCCGTAAAGTCAGGGCTGATTCCGTAAAGGACGGCCGCCTGGCGCAAAACGCCCGCGCTGTAGGAGTCAAGAGTTTGTATTCTTGCTTTTGAAAAATTGTCAAGCGCGGCTTTTGCCTTTTCTTTGGCGCGCTCGTCCTTGCTTTTTTCGCAAAAGCCTTTTAGCGTTTTGTAAATGCGCTGATACATTTCGGCGGCCGCCTTTTTGGTAAAGGTAAGCGTAAGGATTCTGTCAACGCTTGGGTTTGCCACGGAGTTGCCTTTGGAGTCCTTTAAGTCCGCGACAATCAAGTAGGCAAAGCGGCTTGCGAGCGTTTGGGTTTTTCCGCTTCCCGCTCCTGCCGAAACGATTGTGTTTTTAAGGGAGCGTATAACTTGTTCTTGGCTTTGGTCGGGCGTCCGTTCCAAAAGCGCCGCAAAATCTTTGTATTCCATTTTCCGTTCCCCTAGTATGTCGTCCTGCAAATCGCGCTGTAGGAGCATTTGTTGCAGTCCTTGCGCGCCCTGACTTTTTCTTGCGAGAAAGTTTTTGACTCAAGGCATTGGGCCATAAGCGCCGCGCGCCTTTTTAGGCTTGCCAACGCGGCCCCAAAGTCTTCGCGTTTTACCGCGTTTCCGCGTCCGTCCGCGTCCGGGCTTATGACTTTTGTTTCGCTAAAATTTTTTATCGTGACAAAGCTGGCTTTGGCGGCTTGATCCTCTTGGTCCGGATTTTTGTTTTCCCACAAGCTGACGTAGGCCGCGATTTGGAAGTCTTCCAATTCCTCTCCGCCGCGCTTTAAGGTTTTTTCGCCGTCGGGCGCCTTTGTGTTCTTGTAATCGATGATCGCGACTTGCCCTTGCGGCGAGCGCAAGACCAAGTCCATTCTTCCCTGCAAAATCGGAGGAAGGTCCAAGTCCATGCCGTTTCCCCATTCCGTTTCTTGAACGGTCCAGCCGCCGAAATTTTCTTGCTTGCAAAAGTCGCGCAAAAATTTTATCGCGGCCTTGGCAAAAAGTTTGTCCTGGCTTTTTAGCGCTTCCTGCACAAGGCCGCTTTTTTTGTAAGCCTTGGCTTCTTTAAACGCTTCGGCGGCAAAGGCTTCCAATTGTGGCAAAAGAATTTTTTCTTCAAAGTCCAAGCCGTCTTGTCCTAAAATTTTTCCGCTTGCTTTGTCGGTCAGCGGAATCGGCTCGCTCTTTTCTTTTAGCGCCTTAAAATACAATTCAAGAATTTTGTGGTTGACGCTTCCTTGGTCGTAAACTTCAAACAAGTCCGTGTCCAAGGAAAATTCGTTTACGGCCAAAAGCCTTTTAAAAATCCACTTGCGGGGGCAGGGAAAAAATTCCTTAAGGTCGCTGGCCGTTATGTGGATCTTGTCTTCCGTTCCGTCGCGGGCGCCGCGCTCTTTTTTTGTCTTTCTTTCTATCGCGTCAAAAAGATATTCCTTTGTCTCTTCCGTCGGAACGGCTTTCTCGTCTCCGTTCCTTTTTGCAAAGCGCTCAAAAGAATTTTTTTGCTCCGCCGTAAATTCTTTTGGAGCCTCTTTGCCTTTTGAAAAAAATTCTTTTTCGCGCTTTATAAAATCGATCGCGTCTAGGCTTGCGTCGGCTTCCAGCGGCCTTTCGTTGGACAATAGCGCCGAATGGACAATCGCGTAGCCGCCCAGCGCGTTTTGGCTTGCGCTAAAGTCCGCGTTGGAGCAAATCGCGTACGAGTCGATGTAAGCCTTTGAGTGGTCGGCTTCGCCTTGGTCTGCCAAAAAGGCGCGCTCCTTGGGCGACACAAACGAAAGCGGAATTTTCTCCACCGTGATTTTTTCTTGGCTTGCGTTGATCACAAACTGTTTTTTAATCGCGGCCAAGGCGCTGACTTTGTAGTCGTAGATTGACACTCCGCGCTTTTTGCTCTGGCTTTGGTACTGGGTGTTTTCCAATTCGTTAAGGAAAAATGAGTAGTTGTCGGCGCGGCCCTTGATTTCTTGCGGGAACTTTTCTTCCAAAATTATAAGTTGGTCCATCAGCGCAACGGAGCGGCTTAGAATGTCGTTGGCGCTTTGGTCCGTCTGTTCTTCGTCCAGCAAAAATTCGTTCCTAAAATTTATCCAGCCTTTTTTTATTTTGGCGAACGAGTCCGCTTGCGCAATCTTTTTTATCGAGTCCTTCAGCGCCTTGTAAAATTTTTGCGCGCTTAAAAATTCTTTTCCGTCGGAGTCCTTTTTTACGCCTTCCTCCAAGTCCATCAGCCAAGGGTCAACGAGGTTTCCTTTTTGGTCGGTGTATTGAACAAGGCACTTGGCTTCTTTTCCCAAGCGCGCGAGCAGTTCCATGTCTTGCGGGTTTTTCCACGGAATCGTCGAGTCAAGAATCAGCGAGCGGACTGACTGGTACGAAAAATTATTTTGCGCGCAGTCTTGCATTTTTCTAAAGACGCGGCCCGCTCCGCTTTTTCCAAGCTTGATTCCCGCCCTTGTGACAAAAGGAATTTGGTAAAGCTTTAGTTCGCGCTCAACGTAGGGCCGCAAGTTTTCGATGTCCGCGACGCAAAGCGCCATGTCGTTCCAATCCGTTCCGCCGGCGTTTTCCTTTAATATTTTTAGAGCCGTCATTCTAAGCTCCAAGCGCGCGGACTCCCAGTATTGGGCTTTGGCCGGCTCTTGGCCTTGCGGAATTTCGATTAGAATGACGCGGCCCGATTTTTGCGCCTCTTTTAAAATGTCCTTGTATTCGTCAAAGTCGTCCAAGAGTTCCGGAAAAAAGACTGCGTAAGTTTTTTTGTCGGAGGCGTCAAAGGCCGCCTTTTGCCATGCCGGCTCAAAAAGCTTTTTTTCGCGCAAAAATTTTTCGTATTCATTGTAAAGGCGCAAAAAGTCGCGGTTTTCCGGATTGTCGCGCTCGCCGATGAATTTGCCCGCGCAGGGGTCGGCCGCGCCGTTCGCGCCATTCGTTCCCGCCATGAACTTTTGCGCCAGCTTTTTCCAGCGGCCCAAGTAGGGCAAGAGGCCGCAAAGCCAATCCGTAAAGGCCAGCGCGTTTTCCTTGTATTCCGAGTTGATCAAGCGCTCAAAGACTTTTTCGCCCTTTTTGATTCTTTCCAACAAGCCGCGAGCGAAAAACTTTCTTAAAAGCGAAGGGATCGTTTCAAAGCCCTCTTGCTGGATTTTTAGCGTTTGGCCCTTAAAGGCGTCCCAGGCCAAAAAGCGCTCTTGCGCCACGCTTTGCGGCCAGCCGTCCGTTCCGCCTTTTCTTACTATATAATCAGTCCAAGAATTTACGGCCACATCCGTGTTAAAGACAAAGACCGTATTTGTGTCTAGAATATATTTTTTGAGCGTTTCCTCGACAATGTTCACGTTTATATCCTACCACTAACAAAGAATTTCGGCAAGGAACCCGGGCAACCGCAACAGAAGAATCCAAAACGCTCCCAGTCGCCGTACGGTCGTCGAAACCGCTAGCTAGCGTCGCTACTCGCTGTTTGCGTTTGTAACTATTGAACTTCGCCGCTTGCGCGGCGGCGCAAACAGAGAGTTTTCGCCGATCGTCCGACTCCTTCGCGCGTTTTGTCTTCATCTGTTGCGTTTGCCCGGCCAAACGCATATTCAAGCAATTAAAAACGCGTAGGGAGATGGCGGACGGCCGCTTGCTTTGCGGCTGCCAATTTCGCGAAGCGAAATTGATGTAAATGTACATCTTCCATTGCAGCCGCAACCGCAAGTAAGGCCGTTCGATTCTCCCGAGAGCGTTTTTGTTATTTCTTATAATGCGATTGGCCATGGTAAAAATCCCTTGCGATTTTTGCCAACGCGCGCTAAAATGGAAAGACTAAAATGTTATTTAGCAGCAAGTCGCGTAAAAGTGGAGTTTCTCTCAGCCGCCTTTCGATGCGCAGGCGTTCCATCGCCATTTTTTCTATTATAGTGCTCCTATTGGTTTCGGTCTTTTCTTTTTTGATATTGCGAACGACGACAGAGGACATAAAAAGCTTTTACAGAACTTCAACTGAATACGCGGTTAGGTCCGGCGCGGAGTATTTGGAAAAGAGGCTTAGGGGCTACGAGGCCGACTTGGAGCGAATTTCCAAGATGCCGGTTCTTGATATTCCCAACACTCGCGGAATTAACGGAGCGCTTGCGGGCGTCGAGGCGATGTCGCAGCCGCCTTATGTTTTTGGACTTTATTTTGCCGACATGAACGGCGACTTTTACACAAAGGACAACCGCAGGCTCAACTTTAAGGAAGCGGAATTTTTTGACGCGTTTTATTCCGGCAAAACAAAGGCCGAAATTTCCCGCGACACGCAAGACAATTACATGAAGAAGGCCGCCTTTACGGTTGCAAGGACGATTTACGGCAGGAGCGGAATGCGCGGCGTTCTCTTTTATGTCGTTGACTTGCAGGCTATAAAAGATCCTGTTTCCGCCTTGCCCTTTGCCAAAAATTCGTCCTGCTTTGTAATGAACGATTTGGGCGAGTTTTTGATCGAGCCGGAATTTGAAAGCGTTATAAAGACAAAGGCGGACGAAGAGGCCCGGCTTTCGCAAAAAGAAAAGAGGGCCTTGTATGATTTCCGCGACGCGATTAAGCGCGAGGAGTCCGGTTCCGTAATTTTGGAATCTTATATTATGGGAACGGAATACATTTCCTTCGCCAAAGTGAAGAATTCCAAATGGACAATCGGCCTTGTCGAGACGGAGCATCCGTCCTACATCAATTCATTGAATTCAAGCGGAAGCCTTATCGCGCTTTTTGTAATCTTTGCGATTTTGGTTATTTTCGTCTTTGCTTTTGTGACGCTTTCGGGCTCGCGAGGAAAGTCTTCGCACCGCTTGACCTTGCAGCAAGACAGCGACTTTGACGAGCTTACCGGCTTGTGGACCGAGTCTCGCTTTGAGGAAGAGTGCGAGCGGATATTAAGCAAAAATCCCGACAAAAACTACATGCTCTTTGGAATCGACATCCGCGGCTTTAGAATCGTTCAGCAGACGGAAGGCGTCGCGGCGGCCAACGACCAGATTATCATGCTGGCCAAGCGGGTGGGGCAAATAGCCTTGCAGCAAAACGGAATCGCGGCCCGCGGCGCTATCGACCACTTGTACTTGATGTATCCGCTCAAGGAAAAGCAAGGAAAGTCCGAGGCCCTAAAGGAATTCAACAGCTTCTTGTATGACGGAAATTATTTTCCGGGCCGCTCGGGCGAACGCATTTCCACAAAGACTGGAATAGTTTTTGCCGGAAAGGATTTTGAAAAGGACACCGTTCAAAACTTGATAGGAAAGACAAGCTACGCCAAGCACATAATTCAAGACAACTTGTTGCAGAATTATTCGGTCTACGACTCCAGCATGGAAGAGCGGCTCATAAAGGACAAAAAAATCGAGCGTTACATACCGATCGCTTTTTCGCACAAAGAATTTTACGTCGTCTACCAGCCCAAGGTCGATTTGACAAACGGCAAGGTAATCGGAGCCGAAGCCCTTGTGCGCTGGGAGTCGCCGGAACTTGGCCTTTGCATGCCCGACGAGTTCATCACGCTCTTTGAGCGCAACGGCTACATAAAGCGCCTTGACTTTTACGTTTACCAGCAAGTCTTTGAATTCCTTAACGAACGCATTAAGGAAGGAAAGCCCACCGTTCCGATTTCCGTCAACATGTCCCGCTTCCACTTGGGCGACGAAGGCTTTGTCAAAAAATTCTGCGACCTTTTTGACCAATACGAAATTCCGCCGGAGTTGATAGAAGTTGAGATTATCGAACGCTCCGTGGGCGTTGGCGACGAACGCTTGGTGGAAGTCACAAAGCAGTTGCACGAAAAGAAATTCCGCGTGGCCATCGACGACTTTGGAAGCGGCGAGTCTTCGCTTAACATTATTTCCGAGATTCCCGCCGACGTCCTTAAGCTGGACCAAAAGTTCATGCGCGTTGACCAAAACGGAAAGATTCCAAGCAAAGACGAATTCAAGATTGTCGCAAAGATTGTCGAGATGGCAAAGTCTTTGGGCAAGGAAACGATTTGCGAAGGCGTTGAGACCGAACAGCAAATCGCGTTCTTGCGCTCGGTTGACGTGAACTACGTTCAGGGTTACTATTACTCGCGTCCGCTAAAGGTAGAGGACTTTGTTCAATATTTGGAGAGGAACGCTTGAAAAGACACACCGCCGCTGTCGTGGGAACGGGCCGCATCGGCTGGACCTTGGGCTTTGACAAAAAGCGCGAGCAGCCGGCAAGCCACGTTATGGCGCTTAAAAAAAATCGCAGGATAAAATTAATCGCGGGCGTTGACACAAATCCAAAGACGCTCGCTTTGTTCCGCCAAAAAAATCCTCTTGTTCACGCTTACTCTTCGATTGACCAGCTTTACCAAAACTGCTCGCCGGACATTGTCGTTGTCGCCGTAAACGAAGACGCTCACTTGGACGCGGCGCTGGACGTGATTGCCCGCGAGCCAAAGCTTTTGATTTTGGAAAAGCCTGTCGCGCTGAACTTAAAGGAAGCGGCAAAGATAAAGGCCGCCGCCAAAAAACACAACGTTCCGATTTTGGTGAACCACGAGCGCCGCTTTGCCTACGACTATAGGACAGCCGCGGCTTACATCGCTACGATAGGGCCTTTGCAATCGATATCGGCAAAGCTTTTTTCCGGCATGAAGCTTTACGATCCGGCCGCAGAAGAAAGCGGCGCCTACAGCCTGCTTCACGACGGAACGCACTTGGTTGACATAGTTTTGTTCTTGCTTGAAAGCCTTGACGCCTCGCGCGCGGTTCTAAAAAATCCCGTCGTCACCGGTGTTTACCGCGATCCAAAAAACAAAGGGATTGTCCGCGAGCTTTGCGCGCATTACACAAGCAAGCTTTGCCCCGAAGTTTCTTTCTTTATGTCAGGCCGCAGCCGCTTTTTTGGCTTTGAGTTGGATGTCATCGGAACGGAAGGCCGCGTCTGCATCGGAAACGGCTACGCTAAATTTTACAAGCGCTTTGAGTCAAACCTTTACACGGGCTTTTACTCGTTAAGCCGCGACAAGAAAATCGTTCTTCCAAAAAAGACCGGCTACTTTGCCAATATGGTCCAGAACGCCGCGGACTTTTTGGACGGAAAGGCGCCCTTGATGTCCAACCTGCAAACAGGAATAAACGCGCTTTCCGTCTTGGAAGAAATTAAGGCCGCCTTGTAGTTTGCGCGATTCCCCTAAAGTCGTTGACGCTCTTGTAGCCCTTGCGCTTCATAAAGGCTTCCAAGCCTTCGACGATTTCTTTCATCGCAAGCGGATTGGCGAATGTCGCCGTTCCAACTTGAACGGCCGCCGCTCCCGCCATGATAAACTCAACCGCGTCGCGCCAAGTCGCTATGCCGCCGATTCCGATGACCGGGATTCTTTCTTCTTGCGGCAATTTGTTCATCGCCTCAACGACTTCCCAAACAAGCCTTAAAGCAATCGGCCTTACCGCCGGGCCGCCAAAGCCCGCCTTGATTTTGTCAAAGACCGGAACTCCGCGCTCGATGTCAATCGCCACTCCTTGGAAAGAGTTGCACAAGCTGATCGCGTCGGCGCCGGCTTTTTTGCAAGCCATCGCGACGCCGACAATGTCAGGCGCTTGGGGCGTTAGCTTTACGATCAAGGGCTTTGAAACTATCGCGCGGATTTTTTTTGTGATGTCGCCCGCGCTTTGGCAAGACATTCCCATCGCGGCGCCGCCTGTCGCGACGTTGGGGCAGGAGATGTTAAGCTCTATCGCGTCCACGTCGCTTTTTTCTAAAAGCCTCGCGCCTTCGCAATAGCTTTCGGCGGTGGAGCCGGAAAGGTTCGCGATTACCGCGCAGCCCAGCTTTCTCATTAGAGGAAGCTCTTCTTTTATAAAATGCGGAATGCCGGGGTTTTGCAAGCCGATGGAATTCATCAAGCCGCTGGGCGTTTCCCAAACGCGGACGCCCGTGTTTCCCTGGCGCGGCTCTATCGTCAAGCCCTTTGAAGAAATTCCTCCAAGGCTAGCGATGTTAAAGACCGTTTCGTATTCGGTTCCAAAGCCAAAAGTTCCCGAACTTGCGATGACGGGATTCTTTAAAAGCAAGCCGCCGATTTCCACGCCAAGGTCAACGCTCTTAAGCCTTTCGCGCTTTTCGGGGCGGGCGGGCTCTTCAAAAATAATTTTTTGTCCGGGGAATACCGGGCCGTCCTTGCAGCAGCGCTTGTAGCCGTCAACGGTTTGAATCGTGCAGCCCAAGCAGACGCCCATTCCGCAAGCCATTTTTTGCTCAAGCGAAAGGTAGCACTGAACGTTGGCCTCACGGCAAATTTCTTGGACGTATCGCAGCATCGCGAGCGGGCCGCACGCGTAGACCGCCGAATATTTTTTTTCGCGCAAGTAGGAGGCGGTGAGGACGGCGCTTATCATTCCATGAACGCCTTCGCTTCCGTCGTCGGTTGTGATCGTAAGCTCTTTGGCGCGGACGTTTTTTAGACCGTAGGAGCCGCTTTTAAAGCTTGCGAAAAAATCATAGGACTTTTCGGGCAAGCTTGAGGCAAAGCCCGCGATTGGGGCCACGCCGACTCCGGCTCCGGCAAGGCAAATGTTGGCGCCAGGCTCGGGGCGCGGAAAGGCGTTTCCGCAAGGGCCAAGAAGCTCCACTTGCTCGCCTTGCTTTAGCGAGCAAAGCTCTTTTGTTCCCTGTCCTTTTAGCAAAATCAAAAATTCGATTTTTACTTTGTCTTCGTTGGGAACGCTTGAAACGCTAAAAACGCTTATCGGCCGCGCGAGCAATTGCTGGCTCTTGGCCGACCTTAGCATAAAGAATTGGCCCGCCGCTGGAACCGCTTTTTTGTCCGCGGTTAAAGTCAAAGAAAAGACGCTTCCGATCGGCTCCGCTCCGATTGTAGGAACGCATTCAACGACAGCCGCGCTTTGGAAAACCGCGGGCGCCTCATGCTGGCAAAAGTCGCTCATTATTTGCCTCCGGCCGCCGCGGCAAAGCGCAGCAATTCTTCTTTGGCGGCAAGGCAGGCGCGCAAGGCGCTGTCGGCCATGTCGTCAAGGGTTAGAGCGGAAGCCGCGATTTTTTCTTGCAGGCTTGCGTCTTTTTTGTAGGCGCAAACAATGCCGCGGCTTGAGTTTACCGTTCCGCCCGATTTTTGCAAAAGCGTTCCGCAAATGTCAGCCGCTCCGCCTTGGGCGCCGTAGCCTGGAATCAAAAAGAAAATGTCCGGATAAGCCGCGCGAATCGCCGCCGCGTCCGCTTGCTGGGTGCAGCCTACGACCGCTCCCACAGGCGAGCAAGACTGCCCGCCAAACAAAGCGTCGGTCTCGGCCTTGATTTTGTTTAAATGCGCTCCGACTCCGTCCAAGACGAGTCCGCCTTGTTTTAATTCCTTTTGCTCGATGTCGGCCGCTCCGGGATTGGAAGTTCTTAATAGAACAAAAAAGCCCTTGCCGGCGGACTTGCAAAAGTTGATGAAAGGCTCCAATGTCTCAAAGCCCATGTAGGGGTTTACCGTGATGATGTCGGTTTCAAAGTCGCCCGTAAAGTGCGCGCGGGCGTAAGCGTCGGCGCTGGCCGCGATGTCTCCGCGCTTTACGTCGCTGATGGCCACAAAGCCAGCCTCGCGAACGGCGCGCAAAGTCTTTGCGTAGGCTTCCATTCCGGCCAGGCCCATCGCCTCGTAGTAGGCCGCCTGAACCTTAAAGCAGGCCGCGCAGTTTTGCGCCTTGACGCGCTGGATGATCGCCTTGTTGTATTCCAAAACCGCCTGCGCGGGCGACGAAAAGTTCTTTGCTATGTATTCGGGAACGTACGAAGCGTCGGTGTCCAAGCCGACGCACAAGGGGCCGTTCTTTTTGGCGGCCTCCTGCAATCTTTGCATTTGATGAGTCATGGGCATATTTTAGCAAAAAGGGGAGCGGCTTTCAAGGAGGAAGGGGGGCTCAAGGCGCTTGTGTTTTGAGCCGCGCTATTGAAAATTCCAGTCTTTTTCGCTATAATTGTATTTTATTTTAACAAGTTTTAGGAGAGCTTTATGCGCCAAAAAATCAGAATTTTAGCGTTTCTTTCCATTGCGTTAGGAACGATTTTCCTTGCCTCTTGCGCGCAGGGACAGGGCCAAGAGGGCGGCGGACAGGTCGTCTTTTCAATCGACGCAAAGACAGCGCGCTCAATCCTAAAAAGCGCCCGCGCCGACCTTTCTTTTGACGCGGCCAATGGTTCAGGCCGCAGCCTAAAGCTTGACATAAGCTTGAGCGGAAGCTACTCCCAAACAAAAACAGTAGACATAACCTATCACGGAGCGCAAGTCGTTTTTGGAGGCCTTTCTTCCGGCGGACAATGCAAGGTTCACGGAGAAGTCTACGAGCAAAGCCAAAATCCCGCCGACAAAAAAATCTTGTACGACGGCGACTCAGACCCCTTTACAGTCCGCGACGGAACCACCCGCGTCAACTTGCCTTTGACCCGCGTATATTACGTTGAATTTTACGAAAACGGCGGAACCTGGACCGGCGAGCGGCCTAGCGGCGTCCACTACAAAAAGGGAACGCCGTTTGATTTGCCAAAAGCCGGCGACATTCAAAAGGCCGGCTTGCTCTTTGCCGGCTGGTGGACAAGCCCTGACGGCGGAGCGACGCTGGACCAAAAATTCAAGTGGACCCAAACGACCACAGGCGACCTAAGCCTTTACGCCAAGTGGGTCGAGAACGGAATCGGCGGAATCACCGTGACCATTTACAGTGAGACGAGCGATTTGGCGCTTGCGGTTGAGCCGTTCACCGAAGGCGGCGGCGGCTACAAGTTCACCGCCACGCCTCCTGACGGAAATATCGCAGAATGTACTTACGCGTGGTATGTTGACGAAGATCCTCAACCAATTACCGGCGATGATGATGGCAACGAATGGTCGTTCAAAAAGGAGAACTTTTCGGTTACGGGCGTTTACGACATAAAAGTATTGGCGACAAAGAGGGATGGCTCCACAACGTGGTCCGCGTTCGCGCAGGCCAAGGTGGAGTAGGAGGGAATATGAAAAAGTTTTTTGAAAATAAAATGACAAGACGAGCGGCAAAAATCGCGGCGCTGTTTTTTGCGGCCAGTCTGGCGCTTTTTTCTTGCGACAACTTTTCTTCCAGCGATTTTTCTTCTGGCGGCGGAACGGGAGCCGTTCCCGACGCGAGCAAGGCTTACGTAAAAATCGCGGGCGTCCAAACAAAGGAAACCGCCGGAACAAGCAAGACCGTTTTGCCAAATCCCCTTACGGTAGACGACTTTACCGACTGGACATTAAAGCGTGAAGTCCCCAATGAGGGGCCTGTGGCCATCGCAAGCGCCGACAGTTTGGTCGAGCTTACGGCATATGCGATAGAAGTGCAAAACCCCGACCCTGAAAGAGACTATTTTATTCTTGAGGCAAAAAAGGGAACCGTAACGTTCTCCAGCAGCGCAAGCGCGAGGCTGACTCCAGGAGTCGCGGCCGAGCTAAGCTTTACCCTTATGCCGACAAGCGGAGACGGAAGCTTTTTAGTCAAGGTGAATTTTACCGGCAACGCGGCCGCGGCCGACTGGACGCTTTCTACCGCCGCTGGCGCGGCTCAAAGCGGAGAGGCGGAATTTACAAAGACCGCTAGCGGCGGAACCGCCGTCGCAAAAGCGGACGTTAACGTTCTAGGCCCAGAATACCCGACTTACACGCTGGACATAAACTTTTACGGCGACGAGGCCAAGACAATTCCGCTGAACACATACAGCGAGCTTGTCCGCATAATGCCCGGCTACCAAAGCGGCGCCGAGCGCGACATTGACCTAAACGCGCTTTACAAAATCACATACCACAACTTGCCCGAGAGCTACATAATAGAAGGCGGCGGAACGCTCCCGCTGAACTATTCACGGAAGAGCGGCGACGCAAGCGGAGTGATTCAGATTTCGAACGTAGCCGCCTCCGGCAAATATTTTGCCGGCTGGTACACAAGCGCCGATTTTGCCCCTACAAGCCGCGCAAGCCAAATTCTTCCAACCACCGCAAGCGATGTGGACTTGTACGGTCTTTTTACAGACGAGCTTTATGTTTCAAACTCAGGCTCGTCAAGCGCCATAGGAACCAAAGACGACCCCCTTGGCTCAATCGCGGACGCGGCTTCCATAATCCAAAGCGCCGCCGACAGTACAATCAACTGGAAGATTATGATTGACGGAATCTTGACCGGCCCGCAAAGCTTGGAAGAACTCTCCGGAGGCGCGGGAATGGCCGCCGCTTCAATAACCTTAAAGGGCGTCAATGGACCGTCTGGCGGCGTGTTCCAAGACGGAATCAACGCCGGATGGGACGGAACGACTGTGCCGGAAACAACAATTGGCTCCGCTCTTAAAATAAAAATCCCTACGACAATTCCGATTACGATGCAAAACTTGCTTGTAAAAGGCGGCTACGCGACAAGCGGCGGCGGCCTTTACATAGACACAGGATACGTCACGTTTGAAAGCGGCTTGATTACCGCCAACAAAGCGACGGCAACTGGCGGCGGAGTTTTCCTTTGCAACGAAGGCTTCGCAACGCTTGAGATGACGGGAGGCTCTATAGCCGCAAACCAAGCGGGAACAAACGGCGGCGGCGTTTATGTTAACATTAGTCCCGGCGACAGAGCGCAGGGCGCTTTTGTAATGTCCGCCGGTTCAGTCAGCGCCAACACCGCGGGTGGATTAGGAAATGGCGTTTATTTGCCGCCGCCTGCCGTTGTAAAATATGGTGTAGGACCGTATTTTGGAATGAGCGGTTCGGCAGTTGTGGCAAGCGACAACGACGTTTATCTTGCGGTGGATAGCGGCACCAATGAAGAATCTGTAATCTCAATTTTTGGTCCTCTTACCGGCGCGACCCCTGTGGCCACTATTACAGGAACGCCAAATAATTTTGGCGGCATTGGCGGATATAAGAACGACGTAGTTCTTAGAGCAGAAGGCGGCGACTATGTTCTACTGTATTATAAAAAATTCCATGTTACGCCCGACGCAGAGGGCAATTCTTGGTATGTCGATGTTGACGGAACGCTCACAAATGTTGAGCCCACTGGCGATCCCAATAGCACAGATCCTATTTCCTTCTATGTCTCTTCGGCAAGCGCGGTTCCTGCTGGCGACGACCTCAACGGCGACGGTTCCGCGGCGAGTCCTTTTGCTTCAATCTATAGAGCCGCAGGCGTTATGAGAAGCCAGCTTGCCAGACGAACAAATGAAGCCGCTAATAATACAGTTTGTACAATTAAAGTGTCAGGAATGTTGGGACAACAGGGTGACGCCAATGCCGCTCAGGATATTGGTGATTTTAATAATCCATTTGAATTCTCTAAATTGCCAAAATCGCTTGTGATAGAAGGCGTGAATGGCTCTGACGCTGATGGAATCGATACGAGCGGCAATAACATTCCCGCGCTTGCAATCAATACAAATGCCAGCGTCACATTAAAGAATTTAAAGATTATCGGTCCAGATATGGAACCATACGGAGACGCTTTTGTTATCGGCGCTAGTGATGGCAGCAGTTCGACAACTGTAGTTTTTGAAGACGGAGTGAAAGTTACAGGATGCGCAGATCAATACAGCAGCGGCGTATATATTAATTGCAAGTCGAAGTTCATTATGCGCGGGGGCGAAATAACAGGAAACGCTGGCTGTGGCGTTTATGTTTGCAGCGATAGCGGAACAGACGCTGCGTCTTTTGAAGTTAGCGGAAACGCTCTTGTTTCTTCCGACAATCCTGTATGCCTTGGCCAAAACGCAAAGATAGTGATAGACGGCCCGCTTAGCCAAAGCTCTGTTGCGACAATTTATCCACAGATCTATCCGGCTGAAACGGATAATATTTATGTCCTTGAAGTTAAAGCCGGTTCCGGCACAACGCTCGCCGACGAATACAGAAAATTTGCCGTAGTGCCGTTTCAACAACCTGCGCTTGTTGGGCAGCCGCCGGAAACAATAAACTATATTGTCAATGAATATGGCATGCTGGAAGTTGCGACTGGCGGAATAACATACAATCTTGACAAACCCGACGAAGTGACAAAAGGATGCGTCTTGAAATTTACCGCCACCGCAAAAGACGGCAGCCCCATTCCCGCCAGCGACATGACGCTGACCGTTTTTGACCACGGTTACGTGATGGATCCTACTTATGAAAGAATCGAACCTCCAGTCACAATAACCAATTATGTATTGGCTTCGTCTGAAAATGAAA
>JBGUQT010000077.1:0-2058 GCA_045131275.1 Treponema sp. | reverse complement strand
TCACTTTGTCCAAGTGCAAGGCGCACATCAAGTCCATATTGTCGGGATCGAAGCCGGCGTCCTTGAAGAATTGATTGAACGTCTTTTTGACAAGCGCGATACACTTTTCGGGCGTGTCGATGAGGCGAGAGTCTTCCTCGTTAAAGGAGATAAACCCGTGCCACAAGTTCTTTTCGCCGCTTTGGGCGCGCTTCTTGATTTCCTTTACTTGTTCCTTTGATAACATTCCGTCCTGATTGAACACGCCTGTGCTTTTTTGCAGGTATTGTAACATCGTGTACCTCTGCGCGTCTTCGCCGTAGATCTTTCCTTCCGTGGTCATATACTTGTACACGTTACTTTCTCCCGACATATCGTAAAAGGCTCGGTTCTTCCGGTGTTCGTCCAGTTCCTCTTGCGTTGCATTCTTCGCTAAACGATACGGCGTGTAGGTTATATCAAAAATAACCGGTGATTTGTTGTGTCCTATAACTATTTCCTCCTTGTATTAGTGTGTTTTTCTCATTTTCAAAACGGTTGTCGGGTATCCCGAAACCGTAAAACCCTTTTGCGTGAAAACTGCAAAAGCTTAGCCTGCTTACTTTTTCGTCTTTTTTGCTTCACTTTTGCTTGCAACCTTGCTTTCACGTTCTAACCGACAATTTCCTTGTAATGCGTCAAAATCTGATACAGGCTCTTGCATTCCGCGTACGCCGTATGCGGCAATACGTAATCCAACATCCACCAGTCAACGTCCGCCGTCAGGTATATACTTGATTTGTATATGTCGTTCTTTATTTGCGGGTGACGTTGCAAAAAACCGTCCATATCAAGCCGCCCTTGTCGTTCGTCGCTTACTTCTCTGACTTGATCGGCGGTAACGGGGATACGCTCGGTTCTGCCGCCTTTACTGCCAACTCTGCGCCGTACTTTCGATAGATCTAACTTTCGCTTTGCGAGCGCGAAGAACCCGTCGAGCGGCGGTTTCAACGTCGGCGTCTTGTCCTCGAACATATACCCGCAGATGGCTTTGACGTACTGTCCGCTTTGCTTGTCATCGAGTAAGGTAAGCGCGTCGTAAAAGTTCTCCTGAAAGGTAAAGTGTTTCATCCGACGGTTCAGTCCCGCACTCTGCTTGCCGCACTTCACGGCGTCCTTGCTTTCTTCCAATACGTCCACGAGATTGCCCCAATAGAAACGCTCTTTGCCGTCCGTTATTTCAGCCACAGGCTCATCGGTGAACATGAAGGCACACATCCTTTTTGCCATTCTTCCCGCTTCTTCGTCCGTTAAGCCGTTCAGTATCTCGGCGTAAAAGTCGTAGAAAGGGAATTGTTTGATTTGTCTTTCTTCCATTTACTTCCTCCTTATTTGTGTTTTTGTTTGTCGCCGTTTAACGACCGTCGGCACGTCATTCAGTTGCACATACGCATCACCTCCTTGTTGTTCAGCCACAAAAAAGGCATAAAAAAGCCGCCGATATATCCTACCGCCGACTTTGATATTTTTTATTCTGTTGTGGTTGTCGCTATCTTTATTGCGTCATCAATTATATCTCCTTGTAAATATTAAGCATACGAAAACGGAAGCCTTGTACAGACTCCCGCCGTCATTACGTTATTGAGTTCATTGAGTGAAACGTTTATTCCCCTCTATAATATAGCCAGGAGAGCGTCGAGAAATCGTACCCCCTGTTAAAAATGCCGGTTATTCGCCGAAAAGCGCCTTTAATAAGCGCAGTTTTGCCATCTCTTCTTCAGTTTGTTTTAAGGCGCGCTCGCGCTCTCTTTTGCGTTTCCGTGCTTCCTTCCGTTTCTGCCGTTTCTTCTCTTTTTTGGCTTCAATGGCTTGCTGACGGAGTTTTTCGAGGTTCTCTTCCGCTTTCAAAATGAGTTTGCGGACGGCGCCTTCCGTTACACCCATCTCTTTTGCGATATCTACTTTCTTCATATCGAGGTATTTGAACTTGAAGTAAGCCTGTGCTTGCCGCGCCGTGAGCCGCGACTCCAACCACTTCTGTTGCCGTTGAAGTTTTCTGTCTTCCCTGTCGGCTCGGCGTTCTTCCGCTTCTTCGAGTTC
>JBGUQT010000076.1:0-1694 GCA_045131275.1 Treponema sp. | reverse complement strand
TTTGATAGCGTTTCTCGTATGTCCCGCAACGCCGACGAGGGGTTTGCCGAATACGAGCGGTTATTTTCCAATGGGGTTGAACTCGTTTTCCTCAAAGAGCCACAAATCAACACCCAAACATACAAAACGGCAATGAAAAACGCCGTCCCAATGACTGGAACGGCGGTTGACTATATTTTGGAAGGTGTTAATAAATTCCTTTTGGAACTTGCCAAAGAGCAAATTCGACTTGCATTTTTGCAATCCGAAAAAGAGGTAGAGGACTTGCACCAAAGGACACGAGAGGGGCTTGTTACTGCCAAATTGAACGGCAAACAAATCGGACTCGTAAAAGGCGCAAAACTGACAACACAAAAGAGCATACGCGCAAAGGAAATTATCCGCGCCCATTCCAAAGAATTCGGCGGGGCTTTGAATGACAGCGAATGCCAAAAACTCGCAGGAATTTCCCGTAATTCTTTTTACAAATACAAATCGGAACTAAAAGCCGAATTATCCTAAAATATTCGCAAATGCCACGGAGAACGCTCAAAACGCTCTATATTCAATTTTCTTTATTTTAGCAGAATGATAGCCATTTATCAAGAAAGGCGATTGTAGAGCGTTTTATGATGTTCTATGAAGTTTTGATATAATTTACCGCTCGTAAACAAACGGCAGGGGCTTCCCGTCCATCTTCACCGCTCCCGCGCAAACTTGGTTTATCACGTAGGCAAAAAAGCGCTCTTTTTCTTCCGCTGTCAATTCTACGAGCATTTCCTCGTCGTCCGCTATATCCGTGGCAATAATCGTTACAAAACTATCTTGCCGTGCGCATTCTACGAACATTTCCAAACGGTCGCTTTGCTTTTTTATCAGCCCGTTTCCGCAATAGTCAAAGGTAATCCACGCGCCATATCCAATACCCGTTTCCGATATTGCCAAATTGTGGATTTTTCCAACCTCAAAACGCCCTCCCCCTGTTTTTCTGCCCGTGATTCTGTTTCTGAATTCCATTTTCTTTTTCCCCTTTCGGTTTTTCTTTCGGTATTTTTTATAAATCCGCTCTGCGAGCGGTTCTATCCTGTTTCTTGCCGTTCCGCTCCCTGTTTCGGTAAAACGGCTTTGGGAGCGGTTCTGCACGGCTTTTTGTGTCTTTTTTTACATTTTTTCGGTTTTTTCTTTGCAATTTGCTCTTTTATGTTGTTTTCTCTTCTGCAAATTGCACGCCGATTTGATGATACAGGTTTTCCAACCGCTCCACGCCGAACTCTCGGGGAATGGTTGTGGGGTTAATATTCAGCCACTTCAACCGCTCCAATATGCGCTCTATGCGCGTTTTGCCCTTGTATTTGGCACGCGCTTTCCATACGCTCCTATTTGCGTTCGCGCTTCTCAAAAATTCGATCATGTCCTTTTGGGTTTGCTGTCTTTGTTTGCTCTCCTCGATTGTTTCAACGGCTTTTGCAAAGGTGCAATAATCCGCTTCCCCGCAAATGTTCCAAATTGTCCGGTTGATGAGCGGTTCTGCCTTTTCGTATCTTGCAAATAGAGACAGGGGCTTTCCCTCTACTTGCTTTTCAAATCTGCTTTTGATTGCAATCGGCTTTTTGACTTGTATCTCAATCCGCAAAACCCCCTCGCTTTCCCGCAGTCTTTCGGGGTTCGTGCTTGTGGTCGATTGCTCCAAATGCTTGTCGTATATGCTAACGCTA
>JBGUQT010000075.1:0-17530 GCA_045131275.1 Treponema sp. | reverse complement strand
ACCGACATAGCGCGGGCCGGGTTTTCCATTTTGCGCGAAAGGATGTAGGTTCCAAAAATGACGCAAAGGTTAAAAAGAATCGGCGTAAAGCCCGAAGGCAAAAATATTTTTTCGCCGTTAAGAATTCCCTGAAAGCAGGCCGCCACCGAAATCACGAACAAGTAGGGGAACATAATGCGGGTAAGCAGCGCGGTCTCGGCAATCAGCGCCGCTTCCTCGCCTTTAAGGAAAATGCGGACGATTATCGGCGCGGCCAAAATTCCAAGGCTTACGACGCACGCGGTCAAGAAGGAAATTAAGGTGAACGTTGAGCGGACAAATTCCAGCGTTTCTTCCTTGGACTTTTTGTTTTCCAAGTAGCCGCGGAAAGTGGGGATAAAGGCCACGGAAATCGAGTTTTCGGCAAAAAGGCGGCGCAAAAGGTTGGGAATCAAAAAGGCGATTCCAAAGGCGTCGGCCAAAGAAGACGTTCCCAAAAAGCGCGCCTTGGTCATTTCGCGGACCAGGCCCAAAACGCGGGAAATTAACGTCAAAAAAGAAAGCTTAATTCCAGAGCTTACTAAATTTTTTTTCATGTTGCCATTTTAGCGCATTTTTACTATAATGGCAAATATGAACGCGATTATTACCGTAGTCGGCTCGGACAAAGTCGGCATTGTAGCCAAAGTGACTAGCTTTTTGTCGGAACATTCCGCCAACATCATTGACATCACCCAGTCAATTCTTTCGGGCAATTTTGTCATGATGCTTATGGTCAACCTTGACAAGGCCGACCTTACAATCGACAGCTTTAGAGACCAAATGCTGGAGCTTGGAAAAAAGATTGGCGTTGAAATCAACGTTATGAACGAGGCCGTCTTTTCGGCCATGCACCGAGTTTAAAAGCTGATTATTTCTTCGTACAGGCCGATGGCGAATTGGTCTGTCATTCCGCTGATGTATTCAATCAAGCATTTTTGCCACGACTCGTCGTTGCTTATGTCAAAGACTTGCGGCGTGGCGCAGCGCAAAATCCGTTTTCTGTCCGGCTGCTTTACCGGAACGTAGTTTGTGTACTTGACCAGCCAATCCTCAAAGTTTTCCAAGAGGCGGGGAAAGTAGCGCAAGGCGCTTGAAAGGCGGCCTCTTTGCGCGTAGATTTGCGTTCTTTCCAAAACGCTGTAAATTGTTTCGATTACGTTCTTGGCGTAGTTTTGGAATTCCTTTAGCCGCCAATGCGTGTAGATTTTTGAATAGCTGAACTTGTGCAATTCAACGATGAACTTAAAGTATTCGTCGCTAAAGGTCAGGCCTCGTTCCGGACTGCTTTGCTCGCACAAATCGACGATCATGTCGTTTATCAAAACGGTCGTGTTGACCGCCTTTCCTGACCTTAAGGCTTTTTGCCCCTTTCCTTCAAAGCCCAAACTGCTTCCAACGATGTCGCGGAGCATTCTGTACGAGCCCATATCCAAAATGTGGTAGGTTCGCGCGTCCTCCAAGTCGCGGCCCAGGAAAGAAATTTTGTCGGACACTTTTACGACGCAGCCTTCCCAAGTGAAGGGCTGCAAAAGGCCGGGCCGCTTTATCGTGTACAAGTCAATCGCGTCGTCGCGGGGAACGATTCCCTGCTGGTGGATTTCGCCGCAATGGCTTATGAGGCCGTCGCGAACCGCGTAGGTAAGGTCAAGGTTTCGGTGAACGCCTTCGGGGTCCGAAAGCGTTTCGATGTAGTCGGCGAAAAAAAGGCTGTTTCTTTCGTGCCAAAATTTTTTGGGAGCGTTGGCTCCTTCCTTTTGCTTTAAGAGGGAGTTGAGGCATTCTTCGCCAAAGTGGCCAAAGGGAGCGTGGCCTATGTCGTGGCCCAGCGCGATCGCCTTTGTAAGCTCGGCGTTAAGGCCCAAATATTTTGAGATTGTCGTCGCCACGCTGGCCACGTGCTGGACGTGCTCCATCCTTGTGCAAATGTGGTCGTTCTTTGGCGCGAAAAAAACTTGCGTCTTGTGCTTTAAACGGCTGTATGCTTGGCAGTGAAGTATGCGCGTGTAGTCGCGCTCAAACTCGCTTCTTATGTCGTTTCCGCGGCCGTAAAGGGCGGACTGCCTTTGAACGGCGGCCTCCCATTTGGGGCTTCCTTCTACGGTCGCCGCGTTCTTGAATGAGTCTTTCACTTTTCGCTAGTCTTCCAAGATTATTTTTTCAAATTCCTCGGCGGCCGCCTTAAGGCATTCAATCAAGTCGGGATTGAACATTCCGCACTCTCCGTCCATAATCATTTGAACGGCTTTGTCGTGGCTGTAAGCCTTTTTGTATACGCGGGTTGAAATCAAAACGTCGTAGGCTTCGGCAAGGCCGACCAGTTGCGCGCTTAATGGGATTTGGCTTTCCTTTAATCCGTCAGGGTAGCCTTTTCCGTCCCAGCGCTCCATGTGGCTGCGGCATATTTCCTTTGCAAAGGTGTAGAAGGGCTCCGGCACTCCTTTCACTCTGTTCAAAAGTTTGGCGCCGTAAGTCGGCGCGACTTGAATCTTGGCCATCTCTTCGGGCGGCAGATCCGTCGCTCTTTCCAAAATCTCTTCGCGGACAAAAACTTTTCCAACGTCGTGAAGGACGCTGGCGTTTGCGATTGAGTCTATTACGTCGTCCTTTAGGCCAAACTCTGGATGCCGCCACGCAAATTCTTTTGCCAAAGCGCGGGTCATTTTTCGGACGCGGTTTACATGGTCGGTGTCTTCAACGCTGCGGCTTTCTATCGCTTCGCAAATGTGTCCGATAAGCGAGCCGACTGCGTTGTTCAAGTCTTCGCGCTGCATTTGAAGCATTTGGTCGATTTGAAGAATGTCCGAATCGCTTTGGCGCTTGGCCTCAAAGTATTCGATCATGTTTTGCACGCGGCGCTTGATGATCATAATGTTAAAGGGCTTTGGAATGACGTCGACGGCGCCGTAGTCGTAGGCGCGCTCGATTACGTTGCTTGTCGCGTCGGTCGTAATCAAAAAGACCGGAATTCTTTGTATGAGAGAATTGATGTTAAGCTCTTGCAAAACGCCAAAGCCGTCCATCTCGGGCATTATGATGTCAAGGAAAACCGCGGCTATGTCGTCTTTGTTTTCCTTAATCTTTTGAAGGCCGACGGCTCCGTTTTCCGCTTCTACAACTTCGTATTCCTTTTTAAAGGCCTCGCCCAAAATGGCGCGGTTTAAGTCAACGTCGTCAATTACAATAATCTTTTTCTTTTCCATATCTCACTCCACTTGTGACAAAACGCCGCATACTGTATCCAACTCAGACAAAACGCTTGGAATGCCGTTCTTGGCGCCGGCATAATCCTTGGCCCTTATCGCGGTTACTACGACCGCGCAAGCGTTGAACAAGGCCTCAAAGCCAAAGTTTCCGCTGGTTCCTTTTAACGTGTGGACGTCCGCAAGAATTCTGTCCCAATCCTCAGTCTGGCATGAGTTTTTTACGGCTTGAATCGTGGAGTCTTCTGGAAACTTTAGTATGAAGGTTTCCATAAACTCTTGGTTGCCCGAAAAACGCTCCAGCGTTTCTTGCGGATTGGGAATAAGCTTTTGTATAGCCTCGCTTATAGTCATTCTTCTATTTTAACACGGCTTTTTTCATTTGTCCACAAAAATTATTGCCGGTTCGCGCCGCCGGCTTTATAGCCTTCTTCAACGGCCTTTTGGTTGAGCGTAAGGAATTCCGGCTTTACAAGGCTTTTTAGCGTTGACAAGATTTCTTCCTTTAGAACAATGCCGGTTTTTGCGGCCGCTCCCAGCAAAATCATGTTCACGGCCTTAGAACTGCCAAGCCCGGCGCTTATTTTTTCGGCGTCCACGCGAATGACATTGGCCTTGATCGCTTGCAAATAGTCCAGCATTTCCTTTGCGTCAAAGCTTTTTCCCAAAATGCTGGCCGTCGTGGGCTGGACGATTTTATCGTTCACTACGACGGTTCCGCCTTTTTTAAGGAAAGAGATGTTTCGGACGGCCTCCGCGGCCTCAAAGGCAATGATTATGTCCGCTTTTCCGGCTGGAATTAGGGGCGAAAAGGCGTTTTTTCCAATGCGCACATGGCTTGTGACCGAGCCGCCGCGCTGGGCCATTCCAATAGTTTCGGCCGAAAGGACTTGTTTTCCTTTGGAAAGGGCCGCTTGCGAAAGAACCTTGGCGGCGAGAACCGTTCCCTGTCCGCCGACTCCACATATCAAAACGTTCTTGGTCATTGTATCGCTCCTGTTGGGCAAAGGCCCTGGCAAAGTCCGCAGCCCACGCAAAGCGAGCCGTCTATCGCGGCGGCCTTTTTGTCAAACGATATGGCGGGGCAGCCCAATTCCTTGGCGCACTTTTTGCAGCCTACGCATTTTTGCGCGTCGATTTTTTTGGCTCCCGGGAATTTGTAACCCAGCTTTGAGGCGACAGAAACGCAGGGCGCCTTAAAAATGATTGCGCTGACTCCGTCGGCCTCGCTTGCTTCTTTTACGGCGGCCACGGCTTTTTCTTGGTCAAAGGGATCCACTTGGATTATTGGATTGACTCCAATCGCTTCCAAGATTTTTTGGATCGAAATCTTTTGGACAATCTCGCCCATCATCGTCCTTCCCGTTCCGGGGTGGGGCTGGTGGCCTGTCATCGCCGTGGTGGAATTGTCCAAGACGCAAATCGTCTGCCTGCTTTTGTTGTAGACCGCGTTTACGACGCCAGTGATTCCGCTTGCGAAGAACGTCGAGTCTCCGATAAAGCTAAAGCATTTTCTGTCGGGCTCGGCGCGGAAAAAGCCTTGCGCCATCGTTATGTCCGCTCCCATGCAAAGGCAAGTGTCGGTCATGTCTAGCGGCGCGGCGTTTCCCAAAGTGTAGCAGCCGATGTCGCCGCAATAGACGGTCTTTTGGCCCTTCATCGCTTTTTTTACGGCGTAGAACGAAGCCCTGTGGGGGCAGCCCGCGCACAAGACCGGCGGCCTTATTGGAAGCTCCGGCTTTTGGGCGCTTCTTAGCGCCGCGCTTGATTTAGCCGCGTCTTTTGGACTTCCGATTTTTAGCCAAGCCATAATTACTTCTTTTACGATGTCAGCGCCAAGCTCTCCCGCCGCGGGAACCAAGCCGTCAAATTTTCCTCGAACGGCGCATTTTAATTTTTCCTTTCCGCAAAGCTCCAAAAGCGCGCTTTCCAAATAGGGGTCAAGCTCTTCAAAGACCAAGACTTCTTTTTTGTCCATAAGAAATTCTTTTGCAAGCGGCGCGGGAAAAGGATAGGGCGTTCCGATTTTTAGGACGGAGGCCTCTTGGATTTTTTTGTTGTTTGGAAATTCTTCTTTTAAGGATTCAAGCGCTTCCATAAGGTAGCTGAATGAAATTCCGCCGGCGACAAAGGCCGCGCCTTTAGCGGCGCCGCTTGACGCTTTTTTAGAAAGATTTATCGCTCTGTTGAATTTTAGAGCCGAGAATTTTTTGGGGAGAACGCTTGCGTCGCGCTCAAAAATTTCCTTGTGGCGCGCGTATGAAAGTTTTGGAAAAATAACCCAGCGCGAGCTGTCCTTTTCAAAGCTTGCGTTTCCTTCGATTTTTTTTAGCTCCGGAATTTCCATGCTTTGGTAGGCGTGGTCAACCCTTGTCGTCGGCCTAAGCAAAACCGGCGTCTTGTATTTTTCAGAAATTTCAAAGGCTTTTTGAACCATCTCGTAGGCTTCTTGCGGCGTGGAAGGGTCAAAGCAGGGAAGCTTTGAAAAGCGCGCGAAGGTCCTTGTGTCTTGCTCCGTTTGGCTTGAGATGGGGCCGGGATCGTCGGCGCTTACGATTACCATTCCGCCTTTTACGCCCAAGTAGGAAAGGCACATCACGGGGTCGCTGGCCACGTTGAGGCCCACTTGCTTCATCGTGATGATTGTCCTAAGGCCCGCCGCGCTCGCGCCCGCCGCGACTTCCACGGCCGCTTTTTCGTTGGCCGACCATTCAACGTATGTTCCGGTTTTTTCTTTGTATTTGGAGATGAATTCTATTATTTCGCTAGAAGGAGTTCCCGGGTAGCCCGAAGCCAATCCGGCGCCGGCCTTTAGCGCTCCAAGCGCTATGGCTTGGTTTCCCATAATCATTTGTCGTTTCATGCCTTAATTTTATATCGTTTTTTGGGGCTTGACAAGTCGGCCTTTTTGTGTTACTATTAACAGTAACACCGCCACTTGCGGACACAGGAGAAAGAAAAATGAAAATGACGGAACTTCAACTTGAACAGATAAGAAATCAAATTCGCCGCGTAAAGCAAAGCGGAAACCCCTTTTACGTCGAGCGCTTTAAGAACGTGAATCCCGACGACATAAAGACCCAAGAAGACTTTGAGAACATGGTTCCCTTCGTGACAAAGCAGGAATTGCGCGAGGCCTATCCCCTTGGACTTGCCGCCGTTCCCGAAGAGCAAATAGTCCGAATCCACTCGTCAAGCGGAACGACAGGCGCGCCCGTAGTCATTCCCTACACGCAAAAGGACGTTGACGACTGGGCCACGATGTTCGCCCGCTGCTACGAGCTTGCCGGAATCACAAACAAGGACCGAATCCAAATCACTCCCGGCTACGGCCTTTGGACTGCGGGAATCGGCTTCCAAGCCGGCTGCGAAAAGCTTGGCGCTATGGCGATTCCGATGGGGCCTGGCAACACCGAAAAGCAATTGCAAATGATGCAAGACCTTAAGGCGACTGTTTTGTGCGCCACTTCGTCATACGCGCTTTTGATCGCCGAGCAAGTCGAGGCTCGCGGAATCGGAAAAAACATCAAGCTTAAAAAAGGCGTCATCGGCTCGGAGCGTTGGGGCGAAAAAATGCGAAAGAGAATCGAATCTATTTTGGGAATCGAGCTTTACGACATTTACGGCCTTACCGAATGTTACGGCCCTGGAATCGGAATCAACTGCGACAAGCAGACAGAGGGCATGCACATTTTTGACGACTTTGTTTACACCGAGATTCTTGACCCGCAGACAGGAAAGCCCGTTCCAGAAGGCGAGATCGGCGAAATCACCCTTACGACTCTTGTAAAGGAAGGCGCTCCGCTTATCCGCTTCCGCACCCACGACCTTGCGGCTTTTGTTCCGGGGGAATGTCCGTGCGGCCGAAAGTATCCGCGCATAAGCCAAATCATGGGCCGAAGCGACGACATGGTTAAAGTAAAGGGAAACATAATTTTCCCAAGCACGATAGAAGACGTAATCAAGTCAGTTCCCGGAACGTCAAGCGAATACCGCGCCGTTATCGAGCATGTTGACGGAAAAGACCAGATGACCCTTTTTGTCGAAGTCGAAGGCGGAACGGACAGAACTGAGGCCGCGCTTGGAATTCAATACTTCTTCAAGCAAAAGTACAACTTGACTCCAAAGGTTGAGGTTGTCGGAATCGGCGAGCTTCCCCGCAGCGAAAAGAAAACCAAGCGCATCGAAGACAAGCGATACAATTAGTCTTTCGTTGCATTCATTATTAGCATCTGCAGGCGGTTCTCGATGTTGGCGAAGCTGACGTCGGGATCGTAGTCAAGCGGCAAAATCTGCACGTCGGGATAGAGTTCCTTTAATTTTTTTGTCACGCCGCGGCCGATTATGTGGTTTGGCAAACAGCCGAAGGGTTGCAAGATGATGAAGTTTTTGCAGCCTTCCTCCGCGTAGTGAATGATCTCGCCCGGAATCAAAATTCCTTCGCCAGAATCGAATGTGTGGTAAATAATCGGGTCGCTTCCCTTGGCGATTTCTCCAAGGCGCGCGGCTCGCTTGTAAAGGGGGTGTGTAAGCGCGATTTTGTCCGTCCACTTGTGGGCGATTTCAAAAAATTGGTTTACGATAGCCATCATCGCCTTTTCGCCAAGCGGCCGGGCCAGCTCGTTTTCTTTAATTTGCGCGTTTTGGGCAAAATAATTTTTTTGGATTACGTCGGCCATTCGCGCCTCGATGATTTCAAAACCGTTCTTTTCCAAATAAAGCTCGATGTCGTGGTTGGCGCCCGGATGGAAATTCAAAAGGTATTCGCCAACGATTAAAACGCGCGGACGCAAAACGCTCCTGTCGTACTCAAGCGCCTTCATTCCCGCGATCGCTTTTGCAAAGCCCTTCTTTATGCCGCCGATTCCTTTTCCGATTCCCTCTACGATATGGTCGATTCCTTTTTCAAAGGCCGCGTCCGCGCTGCCTGGAATTTTTTCGTAGGGGCGGATCTTTCGCAAAAGCTCTTCCATAACGTCTATCATCGGAAGGGCGGTGGCAAGTTTTAGCGAGGCGGCAAGGTTCATCTTAAAGCCCGGATGCAGCTGGTGGTAGTCAACGTCGTCGTTTGTGACAATCGCGATGTTTTCAAAGCCGGCGTCGTCCAAGGCCTTTCGGAGGAGGGCGGCGTAGTGGGTAAGGCGGCAGTCGCCAACGTATTTTCCCGTTGCCACGGCCACTTGCGCGTTGTCGTACTTTCCGCTTTTTAGCGCGTCCAAAACTTCGCCGATTACGATTTGCGCCGGGAAGCAAATGTCGTTGTGAACGTATTTTTTTCCGAGCGCGATCGCGTTTTCGCGGCCCACTTCAAGCGGAACGGTTTTTAGTCCCTGGGTCGCTAGGCTCGCGGCCATGATTCTGCTAAAGGCGTGCGACGTGTTTGGAACCAAAACTATTTTTTCCTTCGCGTCGCGCTTGGAGAATTTTACTTTGTAAGGCTCCGGTAGGTCGCGCGGCTTTTCTTCTTTGCCGGCGTCGCGCTTCATTTGTATTGTTTGGGCAAAAGAGCGGACGCGGATTCTTAAAGGTCCTTGCACGTCGCTTTCGTCCATCTTTAAAACGAGCGGGCTCTTTCCTGAAATTTCTTTCATCAAGCGGACGATTTCGTCGCTAAGATACGCGTCGTGGCCGCAGCCAAAGCTTACGAATTGAACGTATTCCAGCGCGGGATGCTCCGCCGCGATAATGGCCGAGCCGATCATTCGCGCGTGGAAGTTGTTCACGATTTCCAGACGGCTCTTGCTTAAGTCCACTCGCTCCAAGCCGGGAACAGAGTCCACGGTCAAGACTGGGATTCCCAGCTGCGTGAACAAGTCGGGCAAACTGTGGTTCACCAGCGGATCGTTTTGGTAAGGCCGCGAGGCAAGAACCACCGCGTATTTTCCCTGCGCTTGAACTTCGTTGATTATTTTTTGCGCCTCGTCCAAAAGCGTTTGCTTAAAAAGCTTCATCGCCTTGTCGGCGTAGTGAATCGCCCGGTCCACGCGGAATTTTGAAAGGCCGAAATTTTTGATGAAGTATTCTTCTAGCTGCTTGTTCCTGTCCTTGTCGCTTTCCCAAAAGAAAATCGGGTCGTCAAATGGAATGTTCCAGCGCTTTTGCGGGTTGTCGGAATTTTGCACTACCCACGAATAGCCTTTGACGATCGCGCACATGTAGCGGCTAGTCTTTTCGGTGTTCTGCGATTCGTAGGTGGCCACAATCGGCATGAAAATTCTGTCCACGCCTTTTTTTGCCAAATTGCGCAAGTGGCCGTGAACCAATTTTGCCGGAAAGCAAACCGTGTCGCTCGCCACGGCGTTTAGGCCGTTTTCGTACATGCGCCTGTTGCTTGTGTCCGAAAATTTAACGCCAAAGCCCATCGATCGCAAGAGCGTGGACCAAAATGGCGCGGTTTCCCAAAAGCTAAGGACGCGCGGAAGGCCAAAGGTTATTCCGCGGTTTTTGGCGTGGCGCGAAATTCTATAATCCTTGAACAAAAGTTCTTGGCGCAGCTTAAAGAGGTTGGCCGCCTTTTGCGTTTTTTGTCCCTTGATTTGCTCAACGACCCGCGCGTCCTTGGGATCGCCAAGAATTTCTCCGCGCTCGCAACGGTTGTTGGTTATGAGCCGCGCGCCGTTTGAAAATTTTACCAGCGTGCGCTTGCAATGGTTCTCGCAGAAGGGGCAAATCATGTTGGTCTCTTGCTCGTAAGAAAAATCGTCCAGCGCGCCAAGGCCGATAAAGGTCGTGGCCTCTCCGGTTTTTTGCATTTTTTCTTTTGTCAAAAGCGCGGCGCCAATCGCTCCCATAATGCCTGGATAGGGCGCCCGGTAGACTTCCTTTCCGGTGTACTCTTCCATCGCGCGCAAGACGGCGTCGTTTTGGAATGTTCCGCCTTGGACAACAATTTTTTTGCCCAGCGAGTCAATGTTTGAAACGCGGATTACTTTTGTGAATACGTTTTGGATTATCGAGCGGCAAAGGCCCGCCATAATGTCTTGGGGCAGCTTTCCGTTCCTCTGTTCGGTCACGATGGAACTGGTCATAAAGACCGTGCAGCGGCTTCCCAAAACCGCGGGGCTCTTTGACTCAAAGGCGGCGGCGGCGATGTCCTGAACTTTAATGCCGAGCGTGTCGGCGAAGTTTTGCAAAAAGCTTCCGCAGCCGGACGAGCAGGCTTCGTTTACAAGAATGTTCGTTATGATTCCGCCGCTAAGCCAAATGGCCTTCATGTCCTGGCCGCCGATGTCAAGGATAAAGTCGGCGTCGCCGATGTAGTGGCTGGCGGCTTTGGCGTGGGCCACCGTTTCGACAACGTGATAGTCCGTGTTAAAGGCCTTGTTGAACAAAAGCTCGCCGTAGCCGGTTGAGCCCGCGCCCAATATTTCTAGGCTTACGCCCTGCGCCTTGTAGCGCTCGCGCATTTCTATCAAAGCCTTTTTGGCGACGACGAGGGGGTCGCCTTCGTTTCCGGCGTAGAACCAGTCGATGATTTTTTCGTCTTCGTCAAGCAAAACGAATTTTGTTGTCGTGCTGCCTGAGTCTATTCCAAGGTAGGCGCGGACTGATTCTCCCGGCGCGAACGTGTAAACCTTGGGGCGCTTTTTTTCGTGGCGCTTGAAGAACTTTTCTTTTTCTTCCTCGCTGTCAAAGAAGGGCCTGGCTCCGGCGGCCACTTCCTTTTTTTGCTTTAGGTTTTCTTCAAGCGCGGATATGAGGCTGTCCAAAGTGTAGTTGTGTTCAAAGCGCGCGAACAAGCCGTCAAGCGACAGCGCCGCGCCCAAAGCGATTATCGTTTCCGGATGCTCTGGGATTATCACTTGGTCCGGCGCAAGGTTCAAGCGTTCCACAAAAACTTTTACGAGAGTTTTGTTAAAGGTGAGGGGGCCGCCCTCAAAGGCGACGGGCGCCAAAATGTCAAGGCCTTGGCTTAGGCCTCCGATTGTCTGCTTTGCGATCGCGTGAAAGGCGCTTAGGGCCAAGTCTTCTTTTGCGATGCCTGAGTTGAGCAAGGGCTGAATGTCGGTCTTTGCGTAAACTCCGCAGCGGCCCGATATGTCGTAAACGCACTTTCCGCGCGAGGCCACGTCGTCAAACTCTTCTATCGGCGTTTTTAAGATTGAGGCGACCTCGTCGATAAAGGCTCCCGTTCCGCCCGCGCAGCTGCCGTTCATTCTCATGTCGCGGGTTTTGAGCGTTCCGTTCTCGCGCCAAAAGAAAATCATTTTGGCGTCTTGGCCGCCCAATTCTATTGCCGTGTTTACGTTGGGGTAGCTGTTTTTTAGCGCGATGGAATTCGCCACCACTTCCTGAACGAAAGGAAGGCCAAGGATTTTTGAAATCGGCTTTGAGCCGCTTCCTGTCATCGCAATCTTAAAGTTTTTGTTGGGATGGCGCTCGGCCAAAACTTTTAGCGCTTCAAGGACGCTTTTTTTTTGCGCGGCGTGGTGGCGCTTGTATTGCGAGTGGAGAATTTTTTTTGCGGTTGGATCGTAGACAACCAGTTTTGTCGTGGTGCTTCCAATGTCGATTCCCGCCCAAAGGGGCGCGCCTTCAAGTAATGCCATTCTATTATCTTATGTGCTTGTCGCGATTTTTTTTCATTTCGTACATCAAGTTGTCGGACTGTCGCATCAAGTCCGAGAACTCGTTTTCTTTGCCGTTGATTTGATGAATCAAGGGGCCGTAGCTCATGTCCACTGTGTAAAAAAGGTTTGCCTCTTGGTTGCGGGCTTTCTTTGCGTTTTCAATCTTGACGCAAAACATGTCCACAATGCGGAAGGGCGCGTCCCTAAGGCCAAGAATCAAGAATTCGTCTCCGCCGATTCTAAAGGCCATGTCGCCTTCTTCCAGCGTGTCTTTGATTATTTGCGCCAAAATCTTTATCGCGTTGTCGCCTTCTTCGTGGCCGTAATTGTCGTTGATGTATTTAAGGCCGTTCATGTCGCAGATGCAGAGGAAAACGCATTTGTTTTTTTGCAGGCCTTCCTTTAAGAGCTTCTTTGAAAAATGCTCCATTCCTTTTCTGTTGTAAAGGCCCGTCATTGGGTCGATTCTGAGCTCCCTTTGCAAAATGTCCTTTTCTTTGTTAAAGCGCTCAAAGTGTTCGGTCGCGTCGACCATAACGTACAGTTTGCCGAAAGACTCGCCGTTTTTAACCAAGTCGTTTTCTTCCGCCGTGTAGATTCTGTCGTTGGCCGAGATGTTGTTTCCTTTTAAAAGCGCTTCCTTTATTTGGCGGATGGCCGTTCCCTCGTCTGTTTCCAAGCTTGGATACATTTGCAAGGCGCTCTTGTTGCAATACTGGATTTTTCCGTCATCGTCCACCGCGATGATTCCCTCCGAAAGACGGTCCAGCATGTAGTCTTTGGCGATTTCCTTGGCTCCAAGAAGGTCGTACCTAAAGAAGGCGATGAACATAAAGACAATGCTGATTACATAGCCAAAGACAGTCACGTCGTAGTCGTTTACAAGCGGAATAAGCTTGAACATCTTTATGGCGAAGAAAATGCATTCAATCATAAAGGCCATGATTACGGCCATGAGGCGCTGCTTTGTAGCCTTGTTTTTTTCCTTTCCCCAAGCCCTAAAGAGCATGCTAAAGCCCACGACGATGTAAATGACTTGGAGCGCCATGTATAAACGGTAGACGATTCCGTTCCCATGGAGAATTTTTGGAAAAAGCCCGGCGGTTGTAAATTGATGCCAAGTGTAATACAAATCGTTTTGCAATAAAGTAAGAATTGAAATGTAGATGCCCATGTGCGCTGTGACCATAAGGGCCTTTAGCGCGTAGGGCAATTTTATTTTGCAAAATTCAATTGTAAAAAGGAAAAGGAAGAATGTGATCCAAGTGCGGCCGCAATAAGAAAATTTAAGCGCCGTTACATAGGATTCTTCTGTTGTGGAGAGGAGCTGAAACAAATACCCGATGTTGCTGACCAAAATCGCTATGCAGCTTAAAAAAAGATAAGGCAAAAGCGAATTTTTTAGCCTGCGAAAAATCACCCAGCTTTCTATGAACAATCCAAATATGCTTGCGTACTGAACCGCCAGCAAAACGCTACGCACTGGTCTCTCCCTTTTTTAAAATTATATTATACTATTATAGAGCATTTTGGGGCATTTTTCAAGGGCTGAGCGGGCGGAACGTCAGGAAAAAACGGGCCGCTTTTTTTCTTTGGCGCACTGCACAAGGAACAAGTTCATTAAGTTTTGGTACGCGATGCCCGTTTCTTCGGCAAGGGCCTTGAAATATGAAATCGCTCCTGTGTCAATGTTTATGGTGATGGGCTTTTTGTTTTTTGCGTACCAAGGGCGGAACTCTTTTAGCTCTTCCGCGCTCATCGCGGGACAGTCTTCGGTTGGAGTCGCTTTTGCCTGTTTTATGATTTGCTTTTCCTGTTCTGTGAGCGGGGGGAGCTTTTTAAGGTCATCTACATGCATATTTATATTATATGTATAATATAAATATAGGTCAAGGGTGGAAGAAAATTTGTATAGATACTTAAGAAAAAACTATTTAATACATTTAAAAAAAATGCTATACTAGGATCATGTGCAAAAAAACAGTTTGCGAACTATTTGCCGGAGTTGGAGGCTTTCGGCTTGGATTAGAGCATTCCTCAAAAGATTGGAAAACTGTATGGTTTTCTCAATGGGAACCAGGAAAGAAAAATCAATGGGCGCATGATTGTTATGTAAAGCACTTTGGCGATATTGATGAATATACTGGAATTGACATAGCCCAAGTTGATAAAAAACATATTCCTAGTCATAACTTGCTTGTGGGCGGTTTCCCGTGCCAAGATTATTCGGTCGCTCATTCGTTAAACGGAGAAAAAGGCATTGAAGGGAAAAAAGGAGTTCTTTGGTGGCAAATCCGTGACACGTTGATTGCGAAAAAGACGCCATTTGTTCTATTGGAAAATGTTGACCGCTTGTTGAAATCTCCGTCAAAACAAAGAGGTCGAGATTTTGGTATTATTCTTGCATGTTTCGCTTCCTTGGGGTATTCGGTAGAATGGCGTGTCGTTAATGCAGCGGAATATGGAGCTGCTCAGCGTAGGCGTAGAACTTTTATCTTTGCATATTCTAATAAAACAAAGTACGCGAAACAAATAAACAAAATAGATGCGGAAAGAGTAATTTTGACCGATGGTTTTTTTGCGCAGGCTTTTCCTGTTTCTGCTAAAGGTAAAATAAATGAATGTGAGATGGATTATTCTGACATACAAAATGTCTCTAATGATTTTGCCTTTTGTTTTGAAAATACAGGTTTTATGTTAAACGGGAAAATATTCACGACAACAACTCTTCCCAAAGAGGAGACTCCGATTCCCTTGAAAAAAATAATAGAAAAGAATGTTGCCGAAGATTTCTATATAACTAAATCGCTTGATAAGTTTAAATACCTTAAAGGCGCAAAAAAAATTGAGCGGACGGCCAAAACTGGATTTAAATATACATTCAGCGAAGGGCCTGTTGCTTTTCCAGACAACCTTGACCTTCCTGCTCGAACAATGCTCACAAGCGAGGCGACTGTAAATAGAAGCACTCATGTAATAAAGGACCCTCAAACGGGTAGACTGCGTTTAATAACGCCGCTTGAAGCTGAACGTATCCAAGGTTTTGATGATGATTGGACCAACACAGGAATGCCTCAAAAATTTCGTTATTTCTGTATGGGGAATGCGCTTGTAGTGCCTATGATTACTCGAATGGGAAATGTACTGAACAAAATCTTTGACGAGGAGTAGTTCATTAATATGAAAAAACTTCTTTATGATGAAGGAAGTATCGAATCAATAGTCGAGTATGCGCAAAGACTTGAAAATAAATCTGTAAACCAAGTTAATTCAGAACAACATTCTTATGCTGGAGTTGGGCAAGATGCTTCTGAAGTGATTGCCGATGAAAGCAAGAATAATAAAGGCAAGTTTGGAAATTTTATAGAATATGCGTATTTCGGAAAAAAGAATGACAATAAATCTCAAGCTGATTTTCCACTTGCAAATTTGGAATTGAAAACCTCGCCATTAAAGACGTTGTCAAATTATGAAGTCCGTGTAAAAGAACGTCTTGTATTGAACCATTTTACATTTACGGATATTGATCGAGAAGTTTTTGAGTCATCGCATTTTAAAGAAAAAAATGAAAATATTTTACTTGTCTTTTATCATCACAATTCAAAAATTCCTGTTGGCGATTTAACTATTCAACTTGCAGATTTGTGGCAATGCTTCAAGGAAGACGAGGCTCAACTTCGCGCAGACTGGCAAACTATTGTAGATAAGGTTCATAATGGGAAAGCGCATGAAATATCTGAAGGCGATACGTTGTATCTTGGCGCTTGCACTAAAGGCGCGACTGCAGAATCGAGCATGCAAATACAGCCTCACTCAGAAATAAAGGCTCGCGGCAGGGCATTGTGCTTTAAGACTTGCTACATAAACCATATATTTCAAATTTTGTCACAAAGAAAGGAACACGGAAGAATACTTGAAACCAGAACGCTTTCAAAAAATGAAATTTTTGAAGATAAAGTCAAAGCTTTGTTCAAGCCATATATAAAGTTAACTGCTCCAGAAATTTGCAGAAAGAGAAAAGAATCATACAATCCGCAAAATAAATCACGATATGCTGATATAGCTCGACATATTGTCGGGTTAAATAAATTTGAAAACAATCTTTATGAGTTTAATGCTTCGGGAATTCAATTAAAAACTATTCGTGTAGAACCAAATGGAACGTCGGTAGAATCTCTTTCTTTTAAAAATATTGATTTTTGTGGGATAATAGATGAAGAATGGGAAGAAAGTGACTTTTATAGCGCTATAACAAGTAAGTTTATTTTTGTTTTATTCAAACGGGATGAAAAGGATTCTGAATATTATTTGGATAAAGTTATGTTCTGGCAAATTCCAGAAAGTGATTACGATATTTTCAAACAAGTATGGGAAGATACAAAGCTGAAGATTCAAAGAGGTGATTACGGTCATTTTATAAAAATGTCGGAAAACAATGTTTCGCATATTCGTCCTAAGGGAAAAGATTCGAAAGATTTGATGTATACGCCTCAGGGGACGCTTGAAAAGAAAAAGTGCTTTTGGATAAATCAAGAATATATTCAAAAAAAAATATTGGATAATATCTATCGAAAAACTATTGATTAAATTTTAAATTTGATCAATGCTTTTCTTATGAAAAGATATGAAGTGACGATAGAAGAAACTGTTGATGAAACTTTTTCGTTTGAAATTCCTGATGATGTTGACATTTACGAATATGTTAGGGAAAACTATTACAATGGAAAAATTGTTCTTGAACCAGGAGAGTGTCAATTCAGACAAATGGAAATTCGTAATTTATCTGACGATATCAGATTTGGCTGGCAAGAGTTTTAGTTAGCGACGGAGGGGTCTTACATCGCCGTGCTCTGTTTTGCTAATTGAAATATTTACATGCTCGCTCGCGCGAGCTGCTGGCAATGCGGGGTCTTAGGGGCGGGCAGCCCCTAGGAGAGGGGGTAGCGGACAAGCAACAAAGCGGAGAAAAGCGGAGCGGCTTGCTTGGAAGCGAGGGGGAGACGTCCCCCTGCAAACTCAATCTAAACTATCTATTGACAAAAATTTTCTTTTGCGCTAAATTTACCATTACACATTCCCCGATTGTGTAATGGTAGCACTGCAGATTCTGGTTCTGCCTGTGGGGGTTCGAGTCCTCCTTGGGGAACTTGAGCCGGTCAAAAGCCGGCTTTTTTTTCGGTTGGTTCGTCTATCGGTTTAGGACGAGAGATTCTCAATCTCTAAAGACGGGTTCGACTCCCGTACCGACTATACTCAACTTATGATAGGAACAGTCATAGCGGGAACAAACAATTTCTTTTCTGTCGAATGCCAAGACGGCGTTCTGCGTTCCTGCTCAATCAAAGGCAAAAAAATCAAAACAGACAAAGAGTTCTACAACCCCCTCGCGCCCGGCGACAGCGTCGAGATTGAGGCGGACAGCCTTTCAGAGGACAAGGGCCAAATCGTTTCTTTGTTGGAACGGAAGAACGTCTTTTTGCGTTGGAACGTTAAGGGGCAAAAGCCCCAGCTTTTGGCGGCCAACTTGGACTATCTTGTTTTGGTCACAACTCCCGAGGAGCCGCCCTTTCGTCCGCGCTTTATCGACCGCTGCCTTATTCAGGCGGAGGAACAGAACATCCAGCCGATAATCTTGATCAACAAATTTGACCTTCCCGGAGCCAGCGACCCCGACTTTGTGGCGCGCGTCCAAAATTGGGAGGACTTGGGCTACAGCATCCAAAAAGTTTCGGCCAAGAC
>JBGUQT010000074.1:0-4148 GCA_045131275.1 Treponema sp. | reverse complement strand
CCTGACGCTTGAGAACACAAAGCTGGAGCGCAAGGAGATTCCGCAGGCGATCTACAAAACCTTTGACACTGACATCAGCGTGCTGGTCAACGGCAGGCTTTTTGTGCTCATCGAGCACCAATCAACGCCGAATGAGAATATGCCTTTGCGTTGTTTGGAGTATTACGTCCACCTGCTCTATGGAATCGTTCCTGCAAATTCGAGATATAAAAAAACGCTTTTCAAGATTCCAACGCCGGAATTTTATGTTTTCTACAACGGCAAGGAGGAATTGGAGCCGGAGCGCGAGCGAACTATGCTCTTGTCAGACGCGTTCATTGAGCCGCAAGAAGAGCCTGCGTGCGAGGTTAAAGTCAAGTTCGCCAACATCAGCGGCGAGACGGGCAAAAACTTGCCAGTCGTCCAAAACTGCGCTATAATGAAAGAGTATTGCGAGTTTATGGAAATCGTCGCCCGCCGCCGCGCGGAGCTTGGAACGTTCCCGCCTGACGAAGATCTGATAGCTTGCTATGACCAGGCGATAAGCGAGGCGATTTCCAAAGGGGTTCTTGTCGATTATCTTTCACGCAAGGCCACGGAGGTAAGGAATATGTTTTTTGGAGAATATGACTACGACACGGATTTGCAAGTAGCAAGAGAAGAAGCCGCCGAGCAAAAAGCCGTGGAAGACGCAGTTATGCTTGTCAAAAAATATAACGCCACGCCAGAAACGGCGGCTCAAGATGCGGGCGCGTCTTTGGACATGGTGTTGGAAGCGTTAAAGGCCGTCGCTACGACAAGGCGATAAGCGAAGCGATTTCCAAAGGCATCCTTGTTGACTATCTTTCACGCAAGGCCACGGAGGTTAGGAATATGTTTGTTGGCGAATACGACTATGAGACGGACATCAAAGTTCATGAGGACGTAGCCCGCGAGCAAAAAGCCGTGGAAGCCGCGCGTAACGCCCTTGCGATGAACCTGACCGCCGAGCAAGCATCTCAAATAACCGGCCTGCCCCTAGAGCAAGTGCTGGAACTGCAAAAGGAACTGGCCGCGGCCCCCGCAAACTAAGCGGCCCGCAAAAAAAAGCAGGCGGCCTCCAAAAACGGAAGACAGCCGGCAAAAGCCATTTTCACAGATTTTTTTCAGAGGCTTGCGAACAGCACGCCACGCCGCCCGCAAACCAACCTCGCAACTAGTTGCGGTTAACTATGCAAATTCCGGAGAATGGAGAGCTCGTTAAATCGTAAGCTGGATACATATGCGGACTGCTGCCCGGCTTCCAATTGGTAGAATAAGTATCCGTATAAGAGCCGCCGCCAAGCACCGTAAATGTGCCGTTTCCAATTTTTACCTCTTGGCTACCTGTCCAGCCTTCAAACGCATTTGTGTAAAATCCCGAACAACTGGAAAGATCTATAGATGAAATTTTTGTGCAACCTTCGAATGTGCCTCCAGTTATCCTTCCAGTAAAGCTTTCAAGGCCGTAAACATATGTCAAGTTTGAGCAGCCGCTAAAGACTCCGCTCTGCAAATTATTAAGCGTTGAAGGAAGAGTTATACTATAAAGGCATGAGCAATCCTCAAAGCATGACTGAACGATCATTGTGTTGCTTGTGTTGGACAAGTCAAGATTTACTAAAATGCCGGATTTGCTCTTGATTTTTGCCGCAACTTTATTTTTAAGGTCTGCGGCCGAAAAAGTCCATACGTCAACCACAACTGTCACTGTACCGCTTGAAACGTTGTCGATAATGCTAACCGCGTCGTCGAGACTCTCCGCGTAACCTCCGACCACCACAGTTCCTGTAGAATCAATCATCCTTCCTGAAATTGAAGAATCAAAACTTCTGTAAAGGCTTACTCCATACGAGCCGCCAAGAACGGCATTTCCAAGCTGATTGCTTGTTCCTATATAAATCGGATTGTCCTTTGAATGGTTGCTCAAAGAAGACACGCTTACATTGACTGTTTTTGCATCAGCAAGCTGAATGTCATTGTTTCCGCATGCTCCGCCGTAAGTCATGGAAACACCGGTATTGTTTATCGTAAAAGTCGCGCCGGAATAAATCGCGCCGCCGCCGTTGGGTGAGGCTGAATTGCCGGTGAACGTCGCGGCGCCAACATTTAGGGTGCGTCCGCTGGTGTGGTAAATCGCTCCGCCGTAATTATTTGCCGGGTTGTTGGTGAACGAGCCTCCGCTTACAGTCAAATTCATCTGGTTGTATACAGCGCCTCCATGGCGGGTTGCCACATTTGAAGTAAAGGTTCCGCCGGAAATTTCAAAGGCCGAGCTAGAGTCTTGAGTCGCAATGGCTCCGCCGTCTTGCGCTTTGTTGTTCGCAAAGGTTCCGGCGGAAATCGTTCCCGCCGCGTAGCAGAACATGCCGCCGCCAATGTTTCCTGCAAGATTCTTTTGTATCTGAGCATTCTTTATCTGAGGAGCCGTATTGAGGACAACGCCGCCGCCAGTCGCAGTGGCGATGTTCGCGGCGATATAACAGTCAGAAGAGCTTGCGTCGCTAATTGTTCCGCTTTCGTTAACCGTCTTTCCCAATCCCAATGTTCCCAAACAGTAAATTCCACCTCCGTTTTGCGCCTTGTTGTAACCGTTTGAGTCGCTTGGCGTATAGGTTGTAGCGCTTGGACGATTGGCGTCTTTGTTTCCAACCACCGCGCCGCCGTTCAAGCAAAGTTTCGCGCCGCTTGCGACATACACTCCGCCGCCGTTTCCAGACGCCAAGTTTCCTTTAATCGTGACGCCGCTTCCAAGGTTCACCTTTGAACCGCTTGCAGCTATATAAAGTCCGCCGCCGTCTCCGGTGACGTTTCCTTCTTTTATTATAAGACTGGAAATGTTCACAAGGGTCGTTGTATTTATCGTAAGCGCGGTTCCAGAGCCGCCTGCCGTAAGCGCCGCCGACGCATTGTTTCCTTTTATCGTGATCGACTTGGCCAAGCCTTGCGTTGTTCCCGCCGCGGGGACTGTCTGGTTTCCTGAGACCGATCCTTTTATGTTAATCGTAAACGGCAAATCAGAACTCCAGCATGCGTTAACGGCAGTCTTCACATCTTTATAGGGCTTTGACGCTGTTCCCGTTCCGCTGGTCGTTCCGTCAACCCAAATGTCGGCGCCGATTCGGCTAGCCATGTCAGCTGTAGCCGTTCCGCTTACATAATACCCCACTTTCCAATAATCTGAATCGCTTGTCTCGAATTTTTTATAATTGTCGTTGTCGGTAATCCAAGATGCATGAGAAGTGTCGGCGTCAAGAACTTTCGTTCCGCGAGTCCATGCGGACGGAGTGATTGTCGCCACGTTAGTTTTTGAAAGATTATTGGCGACGATTTTTATGAATTTTCCGCTTGCCAAATAAACGTCGTTTGACTTTTCGCTTCCAGGGTAAACATAGGCCGATCCGCTTACATTGAACGCAGCGCCTTGGTAAATCGCGCCGCCGGAAGTCGTCGCCGAGTTGGGCTTTGACTGCGAGCTTGTATTTTGTCCTATCGTTCCGCCTGTCATTGTGACCGTTCCCTGGTTGTAAATGCCGCCGCCCTTGTTCGCGGAGTTGTCGTATATGCAGCCGCCGCTAATGTTAAGCTCGCCGGCGGCGATCGTATCCGTTCCAGCGTTAACATAAACGCCGCCACCGTTGATAGTGTTGCCGTCGACGGCCTTGTTGCCGTAAATCTCCGAACCGTCCTTTACATTAAGCGTCGCGCCGCTGACAATAAAAACGCCGGCACCAGAGCTTGTGGCCTTGTTGCTAAAAACCTTGGCGCCGCTTTCCAAGTTTACGACCGCGTCTTTCACGCCAAGGAATATGCCGCCGCCAAACGCCGCCTTTCCGGCTGTGATTTGAAGGTCTTTGATTGTAAATTCCGCCGCCTTCTTGATGATGAGCGCTTGTTTCGATCCGGCGCCTGTGATCTTCGCGGCGCTTGTCGTATCGCCAACAGCCTTGTAGCCCTTCACGGTCACGACGTCGACGCCTGTTGGAATCGTCGCCGTGTCTTCAATTTCTTGCGCGGACAAGGTTCCGTCCACTACAATCTTGGTGTGGCTTGCGTCCAAACACGCGAGCGCCGCGCCAATGGTCTTAAAGGGATGCGCCCAGTTTCCGCTTGATTCGCCGGTGTTGCCCTCGTCTTTTGGCGTGTATCCC
>JBGUQT010000073.1:0-1702 GCA_045131275.1 Treponema sp. | reverse complement strand
GAAAATGAAATATCCATAACGTTGCGCGACGGCTTTTCCGCTAATCAAACTTACACCTTTAAACTGACGGTTTCGTATGACGGCATGAGTTACAGCAAACAATTTTCCGTATATGTGGAGCAAAAGAACATCAACGCGCAAATCAGCCTTTCGACTGTTACTTCGACCGAAGCATTGAATAATCTTATCGCGACCGAGTTGGAGGATGCTGCGAGCGCGGGCTCGGTTAAGCTTAAGTTTACCGGCGATTGCAGTCTTGAAGGCGTGAACCTTTATTCTACGGTTGGAGCCGCCCTCTCCGGCGCCCGCGTGGATGAATTGGACTTCTCTGAATGTACTGGAACGTCTTTGGAGATAGTCCCCAGCGGCGTGTTTGGCTCTGACTATGCGGGAAAGACAATTGCCTTGTCTTCTTCAACCAAAAAAATTGCCGCGCACGCTTTTGCCAGCATCGGTTATTTTGACTTGCTTAACACTTCCCATGTAGAAGAAATTGGAGAACAAGCATTCTATGACAATACAAGATATAATCAAGCGATTGGCGACATTGATTTGTCTAGCGCGACCAAGATTGAGCAATACGCTTTTGGCGACTGCAAGATTGGAAAGCTGACTTTGTGGAAATCTTCAAGCGCGGTTATTGCGGAAAATGCGTTCTTAAAAGTTCCAGGTTCGACTGGTTCTTATGTTACAATGACAAACGCTGTAATATACACATTGGATGTAGGCGAATTTGAAGGCGCCGTGTCTGATTACTTTGGAATTAGTTCCGGCGACAGCAATTATTGCAAGATTACTTATTTTGAGGTTGATTCGACAAATGCAAAATACAAAGCTTCGGATGACAAAGAGTTGCTTACAATTAAAAATGCTGACGGTTCATATAGCATTTACAGGACTGGAGGCGTGGGCGATCGTTATGGCGTTGACTTTGCCGGTTCTGGAATAACGGAAGTTGGCGATTATTTTATGGGCTATAACTACCTTAAGACTGTCAAGCTGGCTGGCGTTGAGCGAGTTTTAAAGAACGCGTTCAATGGAGACGGAAGTTCAGAAACTGCTATAGCGGCAAAAGTCACAATCTCAAATTCATTGAAATTTATAGGAAGCAATGCTTTCAATTTCTGGACGAGTTCAAGCCGTCCTAGAAGCGTTGAATTTGAGGACGGCGCGGATTCCGGCTGGTACAAGCTTACCGTTTCTTCCGCCGTTACGATAGACGGAACCGAATATGCCGACGCGGACGATCTTGGCCTTGCATGGGCTAAGGGCCAAATAACATTTGACCAGATTCCGGCTGACAACAAGACGGCTTGCTCCGGCAGCGACCTTAATACAAGTGTATTTACGGAAGTTTTGATAAGGCCTTAAGGCGAGCTGGCAAAAAATGGCAACGGCCTCCGTCATGGAGGCCGTTTTTTTGCGCCGCGGATGTTGCCGCGACTTGTTGTTGTTGCCGGGGGCTGGCGGTTAGTTTACGGGGGCGGGTTCTTTTAAGGCTTCAAGAACTTTGTCCAATGGAGCGGCCATTTTTTCCGCCGCCACTTCGGGAGCTTCGTTGTAATCTCTGACAAGCATAACCGCGTCTTCCACGGCTTTTTCTTGGCGGCCGTCCTCGCGCCAGCCGCGAATTGCGCTTTCCTCGTCGAATTCCGTCAAACACATTGCGATTATCTCCTCTTTTTGCTCTTTGACAAAGCCT